>PKTD01000231.1 GCA_002869315.1 Marinilabiliales bacterium
AAAAGACCATTCCTTTGCCAGGGGCAGGTATTTTGATGAGATGGTTTATGGTTTGTTAAACGAATAAATCTACAACAGCAGTATTTCTGAAGAAAACTTCTGGATATATAATATAGCCGTTTATTCAAAAAAGTTTTAGGGAATGCTATTATATATTGATTTCACCACCTCGAATGACAGTTTTTTATTTCGATCTACATCAAGAATACCCCAATACTCTTCGTTGGGAGCCCCATCATAGGGAACGCCACTGCTATTGGGTGCCCGGCCACCGGTATCTTGAACATCATTATTTCCGGCCTTCCACAGTTCATCTGTAAAAGCAAACACGGCTACTCCAGAACAAACATCTTGATGCTTAAAAATAACGTTAAGTATATTACTTACTGCATCTGCCTGCGCCTTCTGATTTTCTCCAGCCTCATATTTTTCAGTAGCTTTTACCATATAACTATCGGCACCTGCCTCCGACAAATACATTGGTTTTGAACTAATTGCCCTCCATTGCTCAAATATACTTTCAGGATTATCCCATCTGTAAACATTCATACCCCATACATCTATCTGATCACACGTTTCTAATAATTCAAACTCTGGTAATTCACCATGAGCTGTTGTAACGGGATGATTTTTATCAAGTTCTTTAATCATTTTGGCAGCATTATTTAAGGCATTATACCAATTTTGAATATCGCCATCAAACCATTCCGGATGATAGTTGTATTCATTTCCCAACTCCCACATTAAAATTGCTTCATGACCTTTGTATTTTCTGACATAATCCAGAAAGGTGCCCGAAAGGATGTCATAATATCCTTCCTGATTATAACCAAAACCAATAATAATTTTAATTCCGGCCTTACTTATTTTATCAAGAACGCTTAAATCGTCAATAGGAGAATATACCCTAATGGTGTTTATGCCTGCTTCCTCCATTAGTTTCAGGTCTTTATCAATATTATCAAAACTTCTGATATTTTGTCCAACATTAACGGGGTTATAACAAATACCCTTGATGGTATAGACATTTCCATCAACGATTAAATTACTTCCTGATATTTTTACATCCTCAGCAAATACGTTTGCATTTATAATTAATGAAATAACGATGCTTAAAATTAACTTTATTGATTTTATCATTTTTTAATCTGTTAATGTATGACTTAGCAATATTGGTCAAAGTTAAATTTATAAAACAGAAGTGCAAAATGCAAAAAATTTAATTAAACCTGCTTGCGTAAAAAAATATCCCCTATAAACCTTCGTCTATAGGGGATTAAGTGAGGTACCGAGCGGATTCGAACCGCTGTAGCTGGTTTTGCAGACCAGAGCCTAGCCACTCGGCCACGGTACCCTTAATAGGCCTGCAAAAATAGTAATTTTAATTAATTATCACTCTTTTTTGTTTAATTTCCTCATCCATATCCAGTGGGTAAGAAATAGTATTAATGATATGATTACAAGCAGTGAGTTTACCAGTATTGATCTGTAACTTTGATGTACTACTTTTGAGATAGCATCCTCTCTGGCTGACTCATACATTGATTTTAGGGTTTCATCATCTAATACCAGGCCATGAGAAGGATCCAAAGAGATAATTATATCGGTTTTATAATTCTCGAAGGAGGCTAAACTAGGACTGTCTTTAGTATAGGTTCTATAACTCGCCAGAGGATCTGTTAGGTCAAAGAGAGCGAAAACCACCGAAGTTATAGTAATTAGAAATGTTATCACTGCTACTATGCAAACGGAATAACCATAAATAGATTGAATTTTGTTACTTTTTGCTTTTTCCATATCTCTAAATATTTTGATTTGAACTATAAAGATACTATCATGGGTAATAATTGTCAATAATTGTTCATTGTACATAATCATTTTAAGACCTTTAAGGAAAGTGTAATCATTGAGCAATAGTCAGTTTTTAGTTGTTAGTACTAAAAATCTCTTAATTTAGCATATTGTAAAATAGCTGCTGGATAAAAAATATTGTTAATGAAAATTATTAGAATTTTCAGTTTATTAATCTTTATGCTGCCCATGTCGTTAATAAGGGCTGAACTCATTAACGATTCTTTGGAGTATTCCAGAAAAACAGAGGATTTCAAAAAATATCTGAACTTGTCGAAAGACGAACAGTTTGAGCTTGATGAACGAAAGTTGTTTTCCTCAAAGGCAATTAAAATAGCTGATGAGCTGGATAATCCGCGTATGATTATGGAGGCCCATAGCAGTGATGGATATATAGATGCTCAAAGGGGTTTGTATGCTCACGCCTTTGAAACGTTTAATTACATAAAGAAAATATCTGATTCCGTTGGTTATAATACTCAGATCGACTATCGCAGGAAAGCATATATTTCTAATATTTTGGGACTTATGTATAAAGAGTTAGGTGACTATGACAAGGCCTTGACTTATTATTATAATTCGCTTGCAATAAGCGATTCTCTAAACTGGCTGGAAGCCTCCACGGCTTGTTTGAATAATATAAGTGTGCTTTATAATATTAACGGAAATACCCAGCAGGCAATATCCATTCTTAAAGAGTCGTGGAATAAAGTAAAAGATAAAAACCATGATAATATTTTATTCGATGTGGGGATAAATTTATTTGATATGTATGTACAAATAAATAACCATGATTCGGCTTATTTATATGGTTCCAGAGTTTTAGACCTTGCAAAGAAGTTAGATTCTCCATATAATCAGGCCTATGTGCTATTAGGTTTTAGTAAACTATATCTTGCCAAGAAAGATTACAAGGCAGCCATTAAATCTATAAATAATGCCATTGATATTTCAGAAGAAAAAGGATTTGGAGAGTTAAAACTGGAGAGCTATTTATTGTTGGCTGAGGTTTATCGAAAGAGGGGCTCACTGCAAAAAAGTAAAGTCTATATGAATAAAGCCTTCGAAACGGATACGAGCCTGGATATATTATCATTACATATTAAATATCTGTTTCAATTAGCAAAATTGCGTGAATCAGAAGATAATTTTAAATCTGCTTATATATATTACCAAAAAGCAATACACCTGAAAGATTCAGTTAATAAAAGTTGGGAAAAAGTAAAATATTCGGAAATAGAAACCCTTAGCCAGATTAAACTTCAAAAGCAACGAAACGAAGTCCTTGAAAAGGACCTTTCGATAAATAAACTAAGAATAAAGCATCAACGTTTAATTTTAATAATATCAGCAGGCTCCTTAATTGTACTGCTATTATTGGTAATTATATTATACCGCAAACGAAAGTATGAGAAGAAAACCAATGAATTATTGAGGGAACAAAACAAGAAAATTAAAACCCAGGATAAAATTATCAGGATTAAAAATGAGGAGAGTTTAAAACTCGAACTGGATTATAAAAACAGACAACTTACCTCTTTTTCTCTTTCCGCCTTAAAACTGAGTAAAGCTCTTGATAATGTATTTCAAAGCCTGCGTGAGATTCTGAACACCCAAAATATTAAGTCGGGAACCAGAAAGAACATTGAAGCGATCATACAGAATTTTAAACCACACAGTACAGAAAATGAATGGGAAGAGTTTAGGTCCTATTTCGAGGCTGTACATCCTTCTTTTTATAAAAACCTCAAGAAAAAAGCACCTAATATGACCTTTAATGAGCAAAAGATATGTGCTTATGTCCGTTTGGGCATGACTACCAAAGAAATAGCCTCCATTACTTTCCGGCAAATACGTAGTATTGAATCCACTCGATTCCGGATCAGAAAAAAGCTAGGACTTACTGCAACAGATAATCTATATGATTATTTGGAGAAACTCTAAATATCTGATATATATATTTATATGCTTGGTTGCAGTAGTAATTAAGTAGGTAATATTAAACCCGCAGTAACTTAAGTGTAGTAATTTAATATCAAGCGACATTTTATGGCTTAACTTTGCTTTCCTAAAAGAGATAAAAAATTATTAGTTATGAAAAAAAGAAATATTGTCTTTGCATTTATAATAGCCTTAACTTTTCAGTTGTCTGCCCAATGGTCAACCGATCCGCTTGTAAATAGTGTTGTATGTGATCTTAGCGGTAGTCAGGCTGTGCCCCATATAGCATATGATGCCAGCGGCAATTTTTATGTTGGATTTTATTCCAATAATGCGGGTAATTATGATATTAGATTACAGTATTATAACTATAATGGTGTAGCACAGTGGGCTGATGATGGTATCGTTGTCAGCAGTAATACACAAAACACCTGGATAACCGAATGGGATCTGACCACTGATAATAGCGGGAATTGTGTTATGGCATTTAATGATGTGAGAGATGGAAACGCAAATGTTTTCGCCTACTCAATTTCTCCTACCGGGACATTTAACTGGGGGTCTAATGGCATTTCTTTAACAAGCGCAAGCGAGGATGAATATATACCCAGCATTACAGTTACTTCTACAAACGATATAATTGTTGCCTGGTCAAGGCCCACTTCACCTTATGCTGAAATTGTAATGCAAAAGATTACCCAAGCAGGTACATTAAGTTGGGGTACTGGCGGAATTACCTATCAATCAGGCAACTTTTCTTATACCGGAGCAAGAGTGTTAGGCGTAGAAAATGGAAATTATTTAATGGCATTTTATAAGGAAACAGGCAGTTTTCCTGCCTTAACAAGAAGTATTTATGTTCAGAAGTTTAATTCTTCTGGTACAGCACAATGGACCAGTGATGTTCTTGCCAGTAATGCAAACGGAATAAATTCATTTAATAACTTTTATATTGCCGCTGATGGTGCTAACGGTATTGTTATCTCATGGACAGATGACAGAGA
Source organism: Marinilabiliales bacterium (assembly GCA_002869315.1). GTDB lineage: Bacteria > Bacteroidota > Bacteroidia > Bacteroidales > F082 > BM524. Next base: position 4,797 of record PKTD01000231.1, read on the forward strand.
TTCTGATAATAATATAGATGGTGCTGTGCAAAGAGTTAATAGTGATGGTACCATCGACTGGCCTGCAAATGGTGTCGAAGTTAATACTACAGCCTCAACAAGTAATCAGAATGTGGTTATCCTTGGAGTTGATAATAGTAGTAATGTATTGGTTGCCTGGAGCAAGAAGAATAGTTCTCAAAGTCAGACCGCTATTGCTGGACAAAAAATTAATTCAAGTGGAATACGTCAATGGACAGATAATGGTATTGAGTTAGTTGCCATGAGTTCTGATGTAGAAGGTGTTGATGGAGGTGTTGTTTATGATGGTACCAACGCCATGATAGTATACGAGGAGTATGGCACTTCAACCGCCAATGCCCATGTTTATGCAATTGGTGTAGATGCTAATGGTGCACTTGCCTGGTCACCCACAACAACTTTGGTTGCCTCACGAAATACTTCAAAAGTTCACCTTGTAAATTCAAGTATTTATAATGGTCAGGTTGTAGTAGCATGGGAAGAGGATGGAACAGACATCTATATGCAAAATATTTTTGATGATGGTTCCATTGGAGTTCCTCCCATAAGTGATGATGCTAGCCTTAGCGATTTAACAGTAAATAGTGTAACTGTTGAAGGCTTCGACCCAGCTGTATATAATTATAGTATGGCTATTCCCTCAGGGGATCCCTTACCAATTACAGGAGCAACAGCAAATCATCCTGCCGCTACCGTTGATATTACTCAAACAACAAGTGTTCCTGGTACAGCAACAGTACTGGTAACTGCAGAAGACGGAACAACACAATTGACCTATACAGTTAACTTTACTGTTGCGGGCACAGATGCCACTCTTCTCGACTTAACTGTTGATGGCGTAACTATCCCAGGTTTCGATCCTAATACCTTCACTTATGACTATAATGTTCCTACTGGTGATCCAATTCCGGTTGTAGGTGCCACAGCCACCGACCCGAATGCAGATGTTGTAATAAATCAGGCTACAAGTCTGCCGGGTACTGCCGATGTTGTAGTTACAGCAGAAGATGGAATTGCAACAAATACCTATACGGTTAACTTTTTATACACAGCCAGTACAGATGCTACTTTAGTTGATTTATTAGTAGATAACCAGTCGATAGATGATTTTGATCCGGCTGTATATACTTATGATTATGGAGTGGTATATGATAATGATGCACCTTCTGTTGATGGTATTCCAAACGACCCTCTAGCTACTGTTGATATTAATCAGGCCACTGATGTTCCTGGAACAGCCACTGTTGTTGTTACCGCAGAAGATGGGACTACACAATTAACATATACAGTTAACTTCTTCTACCTGGGTTATGATGCAACATTATCAGACCTTACAGTTGATGGAATAACCATAGATGATTTTGATCCTGAGACATTTTATTACGATTATTTAATAGATGATCCAGAGGTTTTGCCTTTTGTTGACGGAACAACTACCGATCCTTTGGCTTATTTAACAATTACTCAAATAACAGACTTACCTGGAAATGCTACACTTCATGTTATGGCGGAAGATAGCGTACATGAAAACACCTATACAGTTCATTTTTATACTCTTTCGAGTGATGCTACATTATCGGATTTAACAATAGAAGGTATAACTGTTGATGGCTTTAGCCCTGAAATAGTGTATTATGATTATGATGTTTATGAAGGTAATCCTATCCCAGAAGTTGACGGAACACCGAATGATCCTCTGGCAACCAGAGAAATTACTCAGGCTTCCGAATTACCTGGTGATGCGCATATAGTTGTTACTGCTCAGGATGGTATAACTCAAATGACTTATCAGGTTCATTTTAACTTAATTACTTCAGTAAATGAGTTAAATACTAATAACATTAAAATATATCCTAATCCAGCAGATAATGCGCTTAATATAAGTGGTGTTGATGGAGATATAAAACTGAGCATAGTAAATATTATGGGCGAAGAACTAATGACTGAGAAGTATAGTTTAGAGAAGGTTGTAGATATTAGTTCACTAAAAAAAGGTGTTTACTTTATTAAATTAACCGACATTAACGGTAAGACTGTTTCAATAAGGTTTATAAAGAAGTAGATAGCGGATATTTAAATCCCCTGGGAATCAACACTTTGATATTGGTTCCTGAGGGGTTTCCTTTATTGTCATATAAGTCTGTAATATTGTATGTTATTTTGTTCTTATTGAATTCATTAAAAAGCTTAAAATAATTATCCATTAGTTTAAGACCAATGCCTGTTCCCTGGGTTTTAAGTTCCTTCGATTTTTTTCGTCCTATACCATCATCACTAATTTCAATTTGTAGTGAATGTTGATTATTATTGATGGATATGTCGACTTTACCATTCTCATGTTTATGTTTTATACCATGTTTTATTGCATTTTCGACATAGGTTTGCAAAATCATTTTTGGAATATGCTTTGATTGATCAACATCATCATTTATATTAATATTATACGAAAGTTTTTCTCCATATCTTAACTTTTCCAGCTTAAGGTAACTTTCTAGTTTATTGATTTCTTCAAAAATGGGTTGGGTAATAGATTCGTGCGCAACCAATGATTTTCTGATAAGTTTTGAAAATTCCATAAAGGCTTCATAACTTTCCGGACTTTCATTTTGAATTTTATAGGCTATGGCATTAAATACGTTAAAAGTAAAGTGTGGGTCCATCTGATTGTTGAAATTTTTTAACTGTAGATCAACTATTTGTTTCCTTATTTTTTCTTTTTTTTCTAACTGTATAAGCTGTAGTTTTCTAATTACTCTGATGAATAGATATAAAGCAATGAATACTGCCAAATTAACAAGATATTTAAAATAATAAAGCCTATTAAGTTTATATTCAACAAGATATCCGCCTTCGCTGGTAGAAATGCATAATGAAACATTACCATTATTTCTATTAAGTGAGAAAAGAGTAACAGAGCCATCAACAGAAAACTTTAGCGGAAAAGTGAAATTATTTCTGCTAATAACAAAGTCAGTAGTGTTTTCTCTGAATATTCTTTCGTTTTTACCATCATTATCAATGTCAAATTCCTGATAAGCTAGAATTGAATTTTCTAATTTGAGAGAGTCTGTTAATACCAGATCTTCGTTAAAAAACTTTACTAATCCAGATTGGTACATTACAACAATTTTTTTATTGTTTTTTGAGCTGTCAATATTCAAAAAAATATTGTTTTTAGGTGATTTTGGGAAAATGTACTGCTTTACTATTTCCCCCTTTTGATTTACTAATAAAAGTTTTGGATAATTATCATATTGTCCCATGTGATTGCTAAGGGCAGCAATCATATTTTGCTCATTTGTCTCTAATATATCAACACATAACTGAGTCCTGAAGTGTTTAAATTCAATGGGTTCAAACAGTAATTCCAGATTGTTTTTGTATACCAGCAACCATGAAGAATAGTCGGAATAATCATAGCCCAGACTATCATGTACCTGGCCTGCGGCAATAACATCACCAAAAATTTCTGGAAGTTTATCTCCATCTAGATCTTTAAATTGTATGTTGCTACTTAAGGTCATACCTATATCTCTGGATTTATCTAACTCCTGGTTTTGTAAATCATATATATATAAATTTCTTGGAAACTTTGATCTTCCAGAATTAACAATGAAAAACAGTTCTGGGACAGTATCCTTGTCCAAATTGATTAATTCCATATGGTTTATGAAATATTCTGGCTTTGCATATTTATGGCTTAACTCAAGTATTGGCGTGTCTTTAATAATCAATCCATTTGTATCATAAGGTTCGAAAGAGTATAAAAACAAAGTGTCATTATTTTCACTAAAGGCATAAATTTCTTTGTAGCCATCATTATCATAATCTCCAATACAAAACCTCTCTCCCGATGGGATTTTTCCTCTTAAATTCCATTGATCCACAATACCTAAGTCGGGCGTAATTACCTGAATAGAGTGTTTGCCATTATATTCAAAAGAGAACAAGTATTCGTCGTTACCATCAGAATTGAGATCACATGAATATATATGCACTCTTTGATATTCCTCACTTTTACCAATCTTTTTTTTAACGATTTCGTATTTTTCAAAGGCATCAGGAATGAACCATATTACAATTAAACTCATTATAAATGAGATAATTATAGGGTTTAAAAGTAAGTACTTTAAGCGGTTTCCCATTTACAATCAGTTCATTAATAAAAAATTCCTTTATGAGAATTCTTTTTAATAAAGATGGCTAAAAATAGTAAATTTTGTTAATTGAAATTATTCGAATAATGGCTGAACATGATTCTAATATTCTAATTCAAGACTTACAAAGTCCATTTTCCCACCTAATGGTGGATTGAGTTTTCGGATTTTTATTCTTGCTTTTTCTACTTCCGGAAATTGTAATTTTATCTTATCAATAATTCTTCTCCCAACGTGTTCGAGTAATTTCGACTTTATCTTCATTTCCTCCTTTACCAGCATAAAAACCTCCTGGTAATTTACTGTATCACTAAGGTTATCCGATTGTTCTGCATCTACTGTATTAACTTCCAGGAATAAATCTATTCTGAATTTAGTGCCTATTATTTGCTCCTCGGTAAAGCAACCGTGATAAGCAAAGAACTCCATTCCCTCTATTGAAATTATTGACATTTTTGTAATATTTGATAGAATTATTCTTTTCTTCCCAGTTCGTATAAGCCTTGTTCAATGCGCTCAAGGGTTTCCTCCTGACCAATTAATTCAGTTATATCGAAAAGATGGGGCCCTTTTAAGGCACCAACAATTAATAATCGGAAAGCATTCATAACGGCGCCCATTCCGTATTCTTTTTCTTCTATCCATTGCTTAACAATGGCTTCTGTATTTGAAGAACTGAAGTATGTAATTGATGATAAAACTTCTTTTAATTCCGTCATTATATCATAGGAAGACGCTTTCCATCTTTTTTTAACCGCTTTGGGATCATATTCCTGAGGGCGTTTAAAGAAAAAGTCTAATTGTTCCCATAATTCTGAAACAAAGAAAGCCCTTTCTTTTACCAGAGAAATAGCTTGTGTTAATTGCTCTTTTTCAACGAGTACTCCATTTTTTATGGCTATGGGAAGCAGTTCTTGGGCAAGTAGTTCGTCTTTTTGTTTGACCAAATACTGATGGTTGAACCATCTTGCTTTTTCCAAATCGAATTTTGAACCCGATTTACCAACTCTCTCAAGACTAAACGCGTCAATAAGTTCATGCATGCTAAACAACTCTCTCTCATCTCCTGGATTCCATCCCAATAGGGCTAGCATATTCACAAATGCCTGTGGAAAATAGCCATCTTCCCTGTATCCTCTGGATGTTTCTCCACTTTTAGGATCGGTCCATTGTAATGGGAATACCGGAAA
>PKTD01000229.1 GCA_002869315.1 Marinilabiliales bacterium
ATAAAGACCTGAAAACTTCAGATTTTATAAAATTGATATTTTCCTGGATTTGGCACTCTTAATTGGTAAAATTAGAGAATGCATTCACTATCAGGCAATTCAGTCAAAATGTCAAAAAAAGCCCCTACATTAAATGTAAGGGCTTTGAAGTATTTATTTTTAACTTTTCTTCTACTCAAAGGAAAGTATGGATTTTTTAATAATAGACACAGCTTCCATTAATTGGTCTTCGCTAATAACCAATGGAGGTGCAAACCTTATAATATGATCATGAGTTGGTTTAGCAAGAACACCATTCTCAGCCATTTTAATACATACATCCATTGCTGTTTTGCCATTCTTCGGACGTATAACAACTGCATTTAATAGTCCTTTACCTCTTACCAACTCTATCATATCGGAATCTATTTTTTCCATTTCCGATCTGAATATTTTACCTAATTTTTCTGCCTTTTCAGCAAGATTTTCATCTTTAACAACCTCCAGTGCTGCAGTTGCAACTTTTGCAGCTATCGGATTTCCTCCGAATGTAGATCCGTGTTGTCCGGGTTTGATTGTCAACATAATTTCATCGTCTGCTAAAACTGCTGAAACGGGATATACACCTCCTGAAATTGCTTTTCCCAGGATTAAAATATCAGGGCGAACATTCTCATGATCACATGCCAGTAATTTTCCTGTACGCGCAATTCCTGTTTGTACTTCGTCGGCAATGAAAAGTACATTTTTAGATTTACATAAGTCATATGCTTTCGTTAAATATCCTTCATCAGGAACTACAACACCGGCCTCCCCCTGAATTGGTTCTACAAGAAATCCAGCAACATTAGGATCTTCTAGTTCTTTTTTAAGAGCATCCAAATCATTATAAGGAATCACAACAAAACCTGGGGTGTATGGTCCAAATCCTGCTTTTGAGTCAGGATCAGTCGACATGGATATTACAGTTATAGTGCGGCCGTGGAAATTATCGGCACAAACAATAATTTTTGCTTTTCCTGGCTCGACTCCTTTTTTATCATAAGCCCAGCGGCGACATAGTTTTAATGCTGTTTCGTCACCTTCAGCACCACTATTCATTGGCAAAACCTTATCATAGCCGAAATATTCTGTGATATATTTCTCATAAATACCTAATGCATCACTATAAAAAGCTCTTGATGTTAAGGTAAGTGTTCTGGCCTGATTTACCAGGGCCTCAACAATTTTAGGATGACAATGCCCTTGGTTTACAGCGGAGTAGGCTGATAAAAAATCAAAATATTCTTTACCTTCTACATCCCATACCTTAGGACCTTCGCCTTTTGATAAAACAACTGCTAAAGGATGATAGTTATGTGCGCCATATTTATCTTCTAATTCAATAGCGGCTTTTGAACTTAATTTTTCTGACATAATTCTGAATTCTAAAATGTTAATTAACTGCAATGATTTGCATACAAAAGTAATATTTTAAAATTCCTGACAAGTTTAAAACAAAGAAAATTTATTTTAAAGTAAGTGTCTGAAAGGGAGTAATATATATTCGAAAAACTTATTTATAAGAGGTCTTTTAAGCCACTGTTGATAATTAAACGAAGAGGAATTTTGTAAGGTTTTATATATGTGTTCTTTTAATTGATCAGCAATTTCTTGGTTTTCTCCAAACATCATAATTTCATACATATATCTGAATGATCTATAATCGAAATTGGAGGAGCCTATACCAATTATTTTATCATCGATAAGTATAATTTTTGCATGTAAATTATTGGGCTCATAAAAATTAAATGCCACTCCTTTTTGATATAAGGGGCCAAGGTATTTGTTTCTAAGTATGTCAATTAAGTTAACATCCGACCTTTTGGGAATAATAACAATTACTTCCACACCTCTGGCTGCTGCATCCATCATTGCTTTTCTTAATAAAAATCCAGGGAGGAAATATGGAGTCTCTATTAAAACTCTTTTTTTAGCATTTTTGAGCAATTTGATAAATTTCTGATTAATTCTCTTAAAAGTTATGGAGGGCACATCTCTAACAATTTCAAATTTACCATGCTTTATAAGACGCGTTTTATAAGCTATATTAAACTTATACTTATTGTACATCCTATAATCTTCTTTGAAAATTTTTACAAATGTTTCGGTAATATCACTCTTCATTCTTAACATAGACTCACGCCAGTTAAGATTATACCCAGTTAAGTTTGATGAACCAATCCATGATATTTCATTGTCGATTAAAAGAAGTTTTCTGTGGTTTCTCCTATGTCCTTTTGTAAAAATATCAGTGTTATATCTGATTTTTTCAAATAATCTTAACTCTCCACCGGCCTTTATTAGTTCCTTAAAAAAATCATGATTGGCAGAACCGGCTCCCCAATAATCAATAATGATTTTTACTTCTACACCTTGCTTAGCTTTGGCTGTAAGTGCTCTTCTAAAACGTTCCCCAATTTCATCATTACCTATTCTAAAAGTCTGAATATAAATATAATCCTTTGCAAGTTCTATATCTTCAACCATTGCATTATAGTAACGCAATGGCTCTGAAATTAACTGATATGGTTCCCTTATTTTAGTCACTTCGAAAAAATTAACCTAAAATAGAAAATTTTTAACTTTTATTCTTAAAAAAGAATATATAAATGAGAAAAATAAAAATTAATACTCCACTAATTAGCATAAACAACATTTTAAGTTGATAAATGTGCTTATCTTTTTCCTCATTCTCCCGTTTTAATTTGTCGGCATCCTGCACTAATTTACTCACATCAAACTTTGTTTCAATCTCCTTGATTTTTGAGTATCTTAGGTTGTCTATAATTGAATCCTTATACGACAGATATAATTTAAAATAATTTGTAAAATTCTTATTGTTAGGTAGTTTAACTGCATATATTTCCAATAATTCTTCATAAACAGGCATCTTATAATCGTAGAGGCCATATTCATCGGCAAGTTTTAAACTACTGTTCAAGTGATTTAGGGCCATTTTGGGCTTACCGATTTCGTTATAAAGTTTTCCAAGGTTATATTCAACCATGGCGATTCCATATTTACTATCGAGTTCTAGATAAAGTGTTAAACTTTTTTTCAAATAATTAAGAGCAGTATTATAATCTTCCATAAAACAGTAAAGATGCCCTAAGTTATTATAAGCCAATGCTATACCAGTTTTATCTCCTGTTTTATTTTTTAAATCAAGTGCTTTATTAAAGTACTTTAATGAAATTTTATAATTTTTATTTTCAAGGCTAAATAATTCACCCTTGTTCATATAAACGCGGGCTAAATTTTCATCATCACCAAGTTGAAGAAAGATGTCTTCAGCATTATTATAGTATTGTAAAGCCTGATCATATTCTTTTGAATCTTCATATATTACACCTATGGCATTATACAAAACGGCCTTCATTTCATTATTATCAGAATTCTTAATAATCTCTAAACTCTTAAAATAATAATCTAAAGACAACATTAGTTGATCCTTATAATAATAAGTATTGCCTAATGTGAAGTAAGAAAACGCCATACCAGTATTGTCACCTCTGATTTCTTCATATTTTAAGGATTTCATATAGTTTGTCAAAGATGAGTCAAGTTCACCCTTTTCTTCATAAAAGAGACCAATATTATTATAACAGGCCGCCAAGCCTTCCATATCATCAAGTTCTTTAAAAATATACAAGGCTCTGTAAGTATATTCAATTGCCTTATTCATATTTGCGTCAAAATAATTGCTTATGGCATATGACTTGAGGGCTTTTGCCTGCAGTTGTAAACTATTATATTCCTGAGCATGTTTTATTGCGCTCAAACCATATGAATAACATTCCTTCATATTTACAAACCTATAGGCCTCGGCAATTTCAATTAGTATTTCTATTTTATCAGTTGGTTCGGATTTTTGTAAAGTCAGTTTAAGGCTGTCGATTTTTTCTAATGGTTTGGAAGCCAATGCTAAAATCGTATAACACAAGAGTAGTATAAGCAATAAAGATCTCATATAGGCAAAAGTAAGTAGTTGCCATAAAAAAACCTAAATTTGTTTTTTGTTTTTAAAAATATATTCATGATAAAATCCATGACAGGCTTTGGTAAAACAAAGTTAGAGACTAATAATAAAGTTATCGGTCTTGAAATTCGAGCACTGAATAGTAAGCAACTTGATATGAACTTGCGTGTTCCGCATCTCTACCGTGAAAAAGAACTGGAGATCAGAAAAATAATTGGGGGTAAACTTATTAGAGGTAAAATTGATTTTTATATTAACATTGAACAATCATATGTCGATTCGGCACCAATAATAAACAAAGTGGTTGCTAAACATTTTTATAGCCAACTTGAAGAATTGGGAACGGAGTTAAACATTAATAACCAAAATGAAATAATGGGTATAATTATGCGTATGCCTGATATTATAACTTCCACCAATGAAGAGTTGGATCCAAAAGAATGGGCCGATATCGAAAATGCACTTATAGAAACTATAAGCAAAGTAGATAAATTCAGATCACAAGAAGGAGAATCATTGTTTAATGATTTTTGTCAAAGAATAGATAAAATAAAAGAATTACTCAAAGAAGTAGAACCTTTTGAAAAAGCACGTATTCCGCATATTAAAGATCGAATACAATCGAATATTAATAGTTTCCTGGAAGAAATAAATAAAGATAAAAGCAGGCTTGAGCAGGAAATGATATTTTATATTGAAAAACTGGATATTACTGAAGAAAAAGTAAGACTTGTAAAACATTGCAACTATTTTCTAGATGTAATTGAAAATGAGAATAATGCAGGTAAGAAACTGGCCTTCGTATGTCAAGAAATAGGTCGCGAAATAAATACCTTAGGTTCTAAAGCAAATGACGCTGACATACAGAAAATAGTAGTCTTAATGAAGGATGAACTTGAGAAAATAAAGGAACAGCTTTTTAATATTTTGTAATGGAAGGAGTAAAGAAAGGTAAACTTTTAATTTTTTCGGCTCCCTCGGGAGCGGGTAAAACTACCTTAGTAAAATATTTAATGAGTGAAATTTCATCTTTAGAGTTTTCGATTTCTGCCTGTAGCAGAAATCCCCGAAAAGGTGAAACAAATGGTGTGGATTATTATTTTTTAAGTGTTGAAGAATTTCAGTCGAAAATTAATAATAATGAATTTGTAGAATGGGAAGAAGTATATGCGGGTATGTATTACGGTACACTAATGTCGGAGGTTGAAAGAATTAGAAACAAAGGGAATCATGTTGTTTTTGATTTAGATGTAAAAGGAGGTGTAAACATTAAAAAGATATTTGGAGATGAGGCTTTGGCTGTTTTTGTTAAACCTCCCTCAATAGAAGTTCTGAAGCAAAGATTATATGACAGAGGAACTGAAACTGAAGAAAGTATCAAAATAAGAATTGAAAGGGCAGAATTTGAATTAGGCTTTGAAAAAAACTTTGATATTACGATAGTAAACGATAATTTGAAGCTTGCAAAAGAGCAGGCTCTGGAAACCATAAATAACTTCTTAAATAATTAAGAAATTACTTAAAATATGAAATCAGTATTATTACCCGATTATAACAAAAATGTTCTAAGGGCCATGTTGGGCCTTAAAATTTCGGATTTAGAATTACCAGTATTAAAGGAGGATGAAGTATTGGTAAAAACTGAAGCTGCAGTTTGTAACCCCAGTGATATTGCTTTTATACAAGGAGTATACAATATTATAAAACCTTTACCCGCAATTCCGGGATTTGAAGCAGCAGGTGTTATAGTTGATGAAGGAAAAAGGGTACAGGGGCTAAAAGGGAAAAAGGTAAGTGCTTTTGTTCAAAGCAATGATTCAGGAACATGGTCAGAATATTTTGTTGCAAAAACTTCTGATATAATTATACTTGATGATAAAATGCCGGATGATCAGGCTGCATGTTTTACGGTAAACCCATTTACTGCCTATGGTATGTTTCAAAAGGCAAAACATATAAAAACTCCAGCGATAATGCAGAATGCCAGTGGAAGTCAGGTGGCATCATTTTTAAGGAAGATGGCGGAAGAAGCAGGTATGGAAGTTATTGATATAGTTAGAAAAGAGGAAACTGCCAGTTTTTTAAGAGATGAAGGGTCGAAATATGTATTAGCAGATTCAGATGAAAACTTTGATAAGAAGCTAAGGCAACTTTGTAAAAAACTGAAACCACATATTGCTTATGATGCTGTGGGAGGTTCCCTTAGTGGGAAAATGTATAATTCACTAAGGCCAAATTCCGAAATGATAGTCTATGGTGGACTTTCTAACAAACCTATGAATGATTTGAATGTAATGGGCGCTATTTTTCATAATAAAATTATTAGCGGTTTTAACCTTATTGATTGGAAAGCAAGTTTGAAGGAAGGCAACTTTGAGCAGATTTCAATTCATCTTCAGAGTAAATTTATAGAAGGAGTATATAAAACAAAAATTGCTAATACCGTTGATATTGATAGTATTTTAAAGGGTTTGAAATCGTATCTGGGTAATATGAGTGCCGGAAAATTGCTAATAAAACCATAGACTAATGAAAAAGACAGGTTTGTTTTTTGGTTCTTTTAATCCCATACATAATGGACATTTAATTTTGGCTAACTATATGTGTGAGTTTACCGATTTAGATGAGGTGTGGTTGGTTGTTTCACCACAAAATCCACTAAAAGAACAAAAAAGCCTGTTGGCAGAATACCACCGTTTATATATTAGTCGTATGGCTGTAGAGGACCAAAAAAAATTAAAGGTAACAGATATAGAATTTAAAATGCCACGCCCTTCATATACCATAGATACTTTAACATGGTTAAGGGAAAAATATCCTGAAAACGAGTTTGTTTTAATTAGTGGTGCCGATATTTTTAAAAGTTTTAAAAAATGGAAGAATTATAACGAAATTCTGAATCAGTATAAAATTTATGTGTATCCACGACCTAAGTCCGCACTGGAAGAATTTCAAAACCACCCATCTATTAAATTAATTTCAAAGGCACCTCAAATGGAAATTTCTTCAAGTTTTATTCGCACAGGGATTAAGAACGGAAAAAATATGAGTTTTTGGATGCCAAAAAATGTTTACGATTATTTATTAGAAATGCATTTCTATGAAAAATAGTTCAAAAGCATTTCCAACAAAACCTTATATCCGTTTTATAGTACATGTGGTAATGTTCTTATTTACCCGTTATTTCAAGATCAAAAAAAACATGCCCGCGGAGGTGAAAAATTTGAAGTCACCCTATTTACTTTTAAGTAATCATATTGGATTTTGGGACCCTTTTATAGCAGGTTTTTTCCTTCCACATTATACCCATTTTGTTTCTTCTGATGCAGCCTTTCGAAATCCTTTTTTCAATTTTTTTCTTACCCGTTTGGGAACTATTCCAAAGAAAAAAAATATGCGCGATTCGCAGGTAATACGGCATATTGTTTCAGTTATCCGTCAGGGTGAAAATGTTGGACTTTTCCCCGAGGCCGTTCGCAACTGGGCAGGAAGTTCCTTTTTTATTGATCCGTCAATAGTTAAACTGATTAAACTTCTTAAAGTACCTATTATAGTTTCGGTTTTTAAAGGAATGAATTTGTTTAACCCACGCTGGTCATCCCAATTAAGAAAGACTAAAGTAATTGTTGATTACCATCTTATTCTTACAAAAGAGGATGTTGAAAATTTAACTGAAGATGAAATTTATAGTCGGTTGTCCTCAACAATTAAGCACGATGAGGTAGAATATCAAAGGCATAATAAAAACACCATAAAATCAAATAAGCGGGCAGAACATATTAGTTACAGCCTTTATGTATGTCCTGAATGCAAGGCAATTGATAGTTTTAAATGTAGTGGAAACGACTTTTATTGTAGCAATTGTAATTATTCATTACATATTGATAAGTATGGTTTTTTTGAAAATAAAAATGATGGCAACTTACATTTTGATAATATAAAAGACTGGTATTATTGGGAGGAGAAGTGGCTATTGAACTATATAAATGATCTAATAAAAGATAAACATGAAGGGCTAATATTTTCTGATAAAAACTCAAAAGTATATCATTCTGTTGGCTCTGATAAATCAGAATTTTTAGGAACAGCAGAACTAAAATTATTTATCAGCCATATAGAAATAGATTTTCATAATCCTTTACAAAATATAAAATTAGATTTCCATAAACTTAAAACAATCAACCCTCAGGTGAGCGAAATTCTGGAAGTATATTATGATAATGATGCTTATAGAATAGTGGGAGAAAAGAAAGGCATATCTGCATTGAAATGGGAAGTTGCATTAAATGCCATATGGCAAAACTTAGGACATAAGAATAAATTGTCTACTTATATCGATAGCTCGTTTTTGAAAATAGTATAAAAACAATATTATAAAACTGTTAAACAGATAGTTCAACATGAATTTTCTAATTATTTTAAGAAGAATAATTTAACAATAAATTAAACTTAAATTTTCCTTTTAGCCTAAATTAAAGTAATTTCGTGTGAGATTTATATTCAGACAAATGGATAATAAAAAGTTTAAACTTCTTTTGGTTGATGACGAGAAGGATATTTTAGAATTTCTAAGTTATAATTTAAAACGGGAAGGATTTCAGGTAATCACAGCAAATAATGGTATAGAGGGAATAGCTAAAGCAAAACAAGAACTTCCTCACCTTATAATAATGGATGTAATGATGCCTGAAATGGATGGAATAGCCGCTGTTGAAGAGATAAGAAAAAATAAATCCCTTGATGAGACACTAGTTGTTTTTTTAACTGCTCGTTCAGAAGACTATTCTCAAATTGCCGGTTTCGAAGCCGGTGCCGACGATTATATCGCAAAACCAATTAAACCCAAAGTCCTTATTACACGTGTTAATGCATTATTAAGACGTTCACTCAAAAAGGAAACTGATAATATAGTTAAAATAGGAACTCTTACCATAAATCAGGAAAGGTTTGAAGTTTTGCTTGATGATAAAAAGATTGTCTTACCAAAAAAAGAGTTTAAACTTTTAAAATTATTGGCTAGTACCCCGAATAAAGTTTTTACGCGTGAAGAGATTTTTGTTAAAGTGTGGGGTGATGATGTAATTGTGGGAGATCGTACAATTGATGTGCATGTGAGGAAGATACGTGAAAAGATAGGTGATAATTTTATTAAAACAATAAAAGGTATAGGTTATAAACTGGAAATTGAATGATTCATTCTAGTCCCAAAAATATAGCTCTTTTTAATTCTATTATTATTAGTTTGATATTTGCTGCATCATATGCTGCAATTTATCTGATATACGAGAATATAGCTATAGAACCAGGAATTTATCTTACACTTTTGATATTCTTTTTTACATTTTTAACCATCAACTATTCAATAAATAAATTCATTTATTCTCGCCTAAAAGTAATATACCGAACCATCGGAAAACTACGTACCCAGAAAATGCCTCAAAAAAAGGGAAAACAGATACAAAAATCTTCTGATGTTCTGGATATAGTAAATCAGGTAGTTATGGAGTGGAGTGAAGAGCAGAAACAGGAGATTGAGGCTTTAAAGCAGGGTGCAAAATATCGTAGAGAGTTTATTGGGAATCTTTCACATGAGTTAAAAACTCCGATTTTTAATATACAGGGATACATATCTACATTGCTTGATGGTGGTCTCGAAGACCAAGATGTAAACCGAAAGTTTCTTCAAAGGTCTGAGAAAAGTATTAATAGAATGATTGCCCTTGTTGATGATCTGGAATATATTTCAAAACTGGAGTCCGGAGAACTAAAACTAAAACCCGAACGCTTCGATTTATTGCAACTTACCAAAGAGGTCTTCGATTTTCTTGAGATGAAAGCTGAGAAAACAAATACTAAACTGATAATAAGTGGTAGTTTGGCTAGAAGTGTATTTGTTAAAGCCGATAAAAAAAGAATTAGGCAGGTATTGATAAACTTAGTTGACAATGCCATCAAATATACTGATAAGAAAAATTCTAAGGTTAATGTTGTTTTTTATGATTTCCACGATAAATATTTGGTGGAAGTTAGAGATAACGGTATGGGTAT
>PKTD01000083.1 GCA_002869315.1 Marinilabiliales bacterium
CAGCCGGCGCTAAGGGTTACTGGCAATTGATGAAGGAAACGGCCAAGGAATATGATCTAGAGGTGAATAAATACATTGATGAGCGTTATAGCGTCAAGAAATCTACAGAGGCCGCCTGCAGATATCTGCAGAAAAGTTATGAGAGATTCGGAAACTGGACAATGGCTGCTGCATCTTATAATGCTGGAATAAGGGGTATGACAAGGCAAATAGACAGACAAAGCGAAACTTCATATTACGACTTATTGCTGAATGAAGAAACTGCAAGATATGTATATAGAATATTAGCTGTGAAACTGGTTTTGGAAAATCCCGAAGATTTTGGTTTTTACCTTGATGAATCAGATTATTACCCGCCAATACCTAAAAAGATTGTAGCAGTTAGTTCATCCATTGACAATTGGGCAGATTTTGCCAAAGAACAGGGGATAAGTTATAAATTATTGAAATACTTTAACCCATGGTTGAGACAGAAAAATCTGGTAAACAGGAAAAAGAAGACATATTATATTGAAATTCCTGAACCACCTTATAACGCTACTTTTATAGAACGAAATATTAAAAAGCAAATAGATTAATAAGTGCAAGATAAAGATAATTTACTGGAAGTATTAGGAGCAAGAGTACACAACCTTCGTGATATCGATTTGGAGATACCACGAGATAAATTGGTAGTGGTTACATGGCTAAGTGGAAGTGGAAAATCTTCCCTGGCATTCGATACAATTTATGCTGAGGGGCAAAGGCGTTATATGGAAACTCTTTCCGCTTATGCACGTCAGTTTATTGGTAATATGGAACGCCCTGATGTGGACAAAATAAATGGATTAAGTCCTGTTATTAGTATAGAACAAAAATCAGTAAATCGTAATCCCAGGTCTACAGTTGGCACAATTACAGAAATATATGACTTTCTCCGTTTGTTATATGCCAGAGCCGGTGAAGCATATTCTTATAATACCAATAAGAAGATGGTTCAGTATAGTGAAGACCAGATAGTTGATATTATTAAAGAGGATTTCCAGGGAAGAGGAGTTAGTTTTTTGGCTCCCGTTGTTAAAGGTAGAAAAGGTCATTATAGAGAACTATTTGAACAAATAAGACAGCAGGGATTTCTTAGAGTAAGAGTTGATGGTGAGATTAGAGAAATTGCTTTTGGAATGCAACTCGACAGATATAAAATCCATGATGTGGAGATCGTTGTCGACAGGATAAAAATTAGCGATAAGGATGATCAGCGGATGAAGAAAACCATTTCTGTAGCCATGAAACATGGCAGGGGAGTTGTTATGGTTTTGGATGACGAAACTGGGGAAATAAGGCATTTTAGTAGCAAACTTATGTGCCCTGAGTCAGGCTTGTCGTATGATGAACCTGAACCTAATACCTTTTCATTTAACTCACCTTATGGCGCTTGTCCAAAATGTAATGGCCTGGGCAAAATTTCGGAAATAGATTTGCGGAAAGTAATGCCCGACATGAGTTTGTCAATAAAAAAAGGAGGTATTAAACCACTGGGTGATTATAAAAATTCATGGGCTTTTAATCAGTTGGAAACCATAGGTTTAAAATTTAATTTTGATTTAAATACTCCATTAAAAGATATTCCAAAAGAAGGTATGGAAACCATCCTCAATGGTTCTGAAGAGACCTTTGAAATTAAGAAGGAATACTTGGGTATAACTCGCTATTACTCCCTTTCTTTCGAAGGGATAATAAAATATGTTGAGAATTACAATAATGATAGTCATTCTCAAAC
This sequence comes from Marinilabiliales bacterium, assembly GCA_002869315.1. Lineage (GTDB taxonomy): Bacteria > Bacteroidota > Bacteroidia > Bacteroidales > F082 > BM524. The sequence goes on from PKTD01000083.1 coordinate 1,760, forward strand.
TTCTAAAAAATGGGCTGAAGGCTTTATGAATAAGCACGAATGCCCTGAATGTAATGGAGCAAGACTAAAAAAAGAAGCTCTTTATTTCAAGATCAACAAAAAGAATATTGCTGAATTAGCAAATATGGACTTGTTGAAATTGAAAAACTGGTTCGATAAACTGGAAAGTAAATTGAGCGAGAAGCAACTAAAAATAGCTCGTGAAGTGTTGAGGGAAATAAAAACCCGTCTTGATTTCTTACTTGAGGTAGGAATAGAGTACCTGAATTTAAATAGGCCTGCAAAAAGTTTATCGGGAGGTGAAGCACAAAGGATACGCCTTGCAACACAGATAGGTTCAAGGCTTACAGGTGTTTTATATATTCTTGATGAACCCAGTATTGGATTGCATCAAAGAGATAATCACAAACTGATTTATGCGTTGCAGGATTTGAGAAATATTGGTAATTCAGTACTTGTAGTGGAGCATGATAAGGATACAATTCTTGCCGCCGATTACGTTATCGATATTGGACCAGGAGCAGGCAGGCATGGAGGAAAAATTGTTGCCACAGGAACTCCCCAGCAGATAATGGAAAATGGGACCATAACTGCCGACTATCTGAAAGGTAGAAAGGAGATTGAAGTGCCGAAAAAGAGAAGAAAGGGTAATGGTAAACTTCTTAGCATTAAAGGCGCTACTGGTAATAATTTGAAAAATATTAATGTTGATTTTCCAATTGGTACTCTGATTTGCGTAACAGGAGTGTCGGGAAGTGGAAAATCTACTCTAATTAATGATACTCTTTATCCAATTTTAAATTCGCATTTTTTCAGAGCACTTAAAGATCCATTAAAATATAAAAGCATCGATGGGCTAAAAAATATCGATAAGGTTATTGCCATCGATCAATCGCCCATAGGCAGAACACCACGATCTAATCCTGCAACTTATACTAAGGTTTTTGATGAAATCAGAAAATTATTTGGTAATATTCCGGAAGCTAAAATTAGAGGTTACAAACCGGGAAGATTTTCTTTTAACGTTAAAGGTGGCAGGTGCGAAAAATGTCAGGGTGCCGGTATACAAACCATAGAAATGAATTTCCTTCCGGATGTGTACGTACCCTGCGATGAATGTTATGGAAAGCGTTATAACCGTGAAACGCTGGAAGTCAGGTTTAAAGGCAAATCTATTAATGACGTTCTGGATATGACTATTAATCAGGCGGTTGAATTTTTTGAGAACATCCCAAAAATAGTTATTAAACTTAAAACATTACAGGATGTTGGATTGGGTTATCTTACTTTAGGGCAGTCGTCAACGACAATTTCGGGAGGAGAAGCACAGAGAGTGAAACTTGCTTCAGAACTTTCCAAAAGAGATACAGGACAAACTCTTTACATATTAGATGAGCCCACAACAGGATTGCATTTTGAAGATGTAAATGTGCTTTTAAAAGTAATTCAGAAACTTGTAAATAAAGGTAACACAATTATAATCATTGAGCATAATATGGAAGTGATTAAGGTTGCCGACCATATTATAGATATGGGCCCTGAAGGTGGCGACAGGGGTGGAAAAATAGTTTGTCAGGGTACACCAGAAGAAATAATAAAAAACAAAGAAAGTTATACTGCTAAATACCTGGCGGAGGAACTGAAGTAAAATTTAATTTTTAGCATTATGCAAGAAGAAGATCTAAAAAAAATCAGAAACGAATTCAAACCTAAATCATGGACTCAGGTGAAAGCCCACGATTCATGGTCGGTGTTTAAAATTATGGCAGAAGTTGTTGATGGCTATACCGAACTTTCACGCATTGGACCTTGTGTTGCTGTGTTTGGCTCTGCGCGTACAAAGCCAGGAAACGAGTATTATCATTTAGCTGAGGAACTTGCATATCTGTTAACGAAAAAAGGTTTTGGGATTATTACCGGAGGTGGACCAGGAGTTATGGAAGCAGCCAACAAAGGTGCTCATATAGCTGGCGGTAAATCTGTTGGATTAAACATAGAATTGGAATTTGAGCAAAGAGCCAATCCTTACATTGATCCTGATAAATTGATTGAATTCAATTACTTCTTCACACGCAAATTAATGTTTATGCGATATTCCCAAGGTTATATTGTATTGCCTGGAGGGTTTGGAACTATGGATGAATTATTTGAAGCAATAACTTTAATTCAGACACATAAATTAGTAAGATTCCCAATTGTTATGGTTGGTAAATCATATTGGGGCGGACTGATTGATTGGGTAAAAACTAGAATGCTGGAAGAGGAGATGATCAGTAAAGATGATTTACAAATTTTTACTTTAGTGGATACCCTGGAAGATGCAGTAAAACATATTACCGATTTTTACGAAAAGTACGATTTGAAACCTAATTTTTAGGGAGTCATTATTAATTAGTCATTGTGACTTAATTACCTTCATGTATTCGATGTCATTCCTAAACGTCAACACCAAAAAATGTCATTTTTGCTGGAGAAAAAAAGGATTAGGAAAATCAGGATGGTAATTTGTTAAGTACAAAAGGTTATTAGTTTCGTTACATAAATCATATTTCCCTTAGAGCCATTTCCACTGCCTTTTCAGCATGTATTCTGGAAGTGTCAAATACTTCTATATCAACATCTTTTTGTGATATAAGTAACGGAAGTTCTGTACATCCAAGTGTTATTCCCTGAGCTCCTTCCGCCTCAAGTCTTTTAATTATTTTTTTGAATTTATCTATGGAAGTATTGTTAAATATGCCTTTTACAAGTTCGCCGAATATGGTATTATGAATAATATTTCTGTCTTCTTCATTTGGGATAATTACCTCTATATCATTATTACTTAATATTTTTTTGTAAAAATCTTTTTCCATGGTAAATTTTGTTCCCAATAGTGCTACCTTTTTTAGTTCTTTGGTTTTAATTGCCATTGCTGTGGCTTCCGCAATATGCAAAAAAGGAATATTTATACTTTTTATAATAGCATCAACACATAAATGCATGGTGTTGGTTGCCAATATGATAAATTCGGCACCTCCTTTTTCCAAACTCATTGCGGCTTCCGACATTATAATATCTAATGCATCCCAAGCATCCTCTGATTGAAGTTTCTGTATTTCTGCAAAGTCTACAGAATTTATCAGACATTTACATGAGTGAAATCCACCTAAATCACTTTTTATTTTCTCATTTATAAACTCATAATATAATTTGGTCGATTCCCAACTCATGCCACCGATAATGCCTATAGTCTTCATAATACTAATTAATAATAATTAATTTCTTGATGATAAATGTATTAAATACGTAGAGTTTTATATAATATAATCCCGAAGGATAATTGAAATTAATTTTCTTTTCTTGAGAGTTAATATTTTGATAATTACTTAATAACACGCCTTTATCTGTATATATTTCTATATTCCTGATTTCATTATTGGATTTGATATTAATACTGTTTTTAGCTGGGTTTGGGAATATTTCCACATATGCTTCCGTATAGTCTATATCACTCCATCCGGGCAATACATCAGCGCCTGTACCAAAATATTCGATACCTCCTGAATAATTTCCCACAAGCATCTCTGGTTTATTGTCATTATTCAGGTCGTCGATGGCAACCGTAGTTCTTAACCCCCTGTCGAAAGAAATATCTGTAGTGTCGAGCAGTGTATGTAGGGAGTTAGAAAGTGTGAATTCTCCATTCAGATTGCCATCAATATTTTCGTAATAATAGATAAAGCCCTTTTCCGATCCAACTAAAAGTTTGGTGTTTCCATCATTTTCTCTGTAAAAATAGGGGCTGCTATACCCAAAATATGACAGGCTGTAATCTGTAATATTTACATTACCCAGACTGTCAGTAACAAATACAAAATCAGGGTTCTGTGTGCTGCCTTCATTTCTGTAGTAGTTTAGATTTCCTCCTCTTTCTCCAATTATCAGATCTTGTTTTCCATCTTTGTTCAGGTCGAAAAGTTGAGGATAACTAAAATCTCCTACATCTATATCCAGATAGTTGGTGTCAACAACTTCAAATTCAAAATCTCCCAAATTATGCGATAACATTAATTTTCCCTGACTATTTCCCGACAGGATATCAGGCTTTCCATCATCATTAAAATCCATTACTGCCGGGCTAAGGCCAAGTTTGTTTTTGCTCCAGAATGAACCAATATCTTTTTTCCAGAGTTGAAAAACAGGCTTTGTTACGTTTCCGGTATTTTTATAAAAATCGATACGAGAGCGGTAAATGGAATGAAGAAACATAGCGGCATCATAATACGATGATTGGTAATAACCGTAATTTCCAACTAGTAAGTCCTTAAGGCCGTCATTATCGATATCATAAATGCAGATATTTGCCTTGCTGCCAAAGTCGAGCATATCGTTCTGAAGGAAATTTTTAGTATGTAAGGTAAACTCTGGAATATCGTTATCGGATGTGTTTAAGTATAGGTAAACAGAATTTTTATTTTGCGATTTAGTAATGCCTGGATCGAAGGGTGAAACTAAAAGATCCTTTTTACCATCATTATTAACATCAATATTTTGTGCTGATGGCATGGAGAAAGCATATGCCTTTTGAATTGCTGAAGGAAATAAAGTATCATACGAATCTATTAGCGCATCAACGCTTCCTCCTGCATTATTTAATGCGATTAGCGATGGGTAATCAATATCTCCCAACAGAACATCTATTGCTCCATCATTATTCAAATCGAGTATGCAAAATGTTGAGCCTGTATGTCTTTCTTTACCAGTATTATAATTAATGTTTGTAAGATTATTACAACTGTCCAGATACAAAGTATTCGACTCTTCGCTTTCAGCAAACTTACCCCAACATGTTTGAGTTCTTTCAAAAAGTAATGAGTCGGGGATACCATAAGTTTCCATTGATAAATTTGTATGTAAATCTACAAAAGTTCCCAGAGGATTAAAAGTTAATATGTCCATATCTCCGTCATTATCAATGTCGTATATGCCGGGGTAATCAGCATATGTTACGAATATATTCGTATACCCACCACCTTGATAGGATGTTAAAAACGGACTTACTACCAATTCAAATTTTAAACTGCTAGTTGATATATTTTTAAAAACTTTCATGCCTCCCCATCCCGGTGAATAGGTGAAAATATCCGTCAGGCCATCATTATTATAATCAACAAAAACTGCCCAGTTATAAAGTTGAGGAAACAATTCAGAATACTGTGGTGCAAAATCATAATCAATATCACCAATTCCCCCTGAATTTAGAAAACACGAAATTCTATTGCCTTGATATTCCTCTGAAATAACATTGAAAACACCATCTCTGTCGAGGGCTACTAAATCCATTTTACCATCCATATTAATATCTATACTCCCAAATTGCATAGAATTCATTCCTCCTGCCCATGCATATTTTAATGCTGATTCTTCAGTACCTGCAAATATTTTTGGCTGTTTTTGAGAATGTGAAAACTGAAAAATCAGTGACATTGAAAAAATAAAAATGAATTTTATCAGATTCATTAAAAATTGTATTGGTAAAATATCATGCTAAATTAAATAATTATCAAGCATTAATATTCGGCTTTTACATTATTTATGAAGTTTTATATTGAATACAAAGCCTGTTATTTTTACTTTTGGGAAAAATTTAGTTTATGTCGAGGATTTTAGTAGCTGATGATGAAAGTAGTATCCGCAGAACAATTAAGGATATACTCGAATTTGAGAAATATGATGTTGATTTGGCCTCAAATGGTCAGGAAGCGTATGAATATTTTGAGGCCAATGAATATGATGCAGTACTTTTGGATATTAAGATGCCCCAAATGGACGGCATTGAAGCACTGGAAAAAATGATGAGCATAAAGGAGGTTCCGGTTGTTATGATATCTGGTCATGGAACAATTGAGACTGCCGTTGAAGCAATTAAAAAGGGGGCTTATGATTTTATAGTAAAACCACCCGATTTAAACAGACTTCTTATAACCCTGCGAAATGCTATCGATAAAACTGATTTGATTACCCAAACTAAGCAGTTGAAAAAGGAAGTAGATAAGAAATTTGAAATTGTAGGCGACGACTCCCGAATTATTGAGTTAAAGGAAATGATTTCCAAGGTCGCCCCTACAGGAGCCAGAGTACTAATTTCTGGAGAAAATGGTACTGGTAAAGAATTGGTTGCCAGACAAATACATCTACAAAGTGATAAAAGCAAATCACCTTTTATTGAAGTAAACTGTGCTGCTATTCCATCTGAATTAATTGAAAGCCAGTTGTTTGGTCATGAAAAAGGTAGTTTTACTTCCGCAGTAAAGCAGCGTAAAGGTGATTTTGAACTTGCCCATGGTGGCACTTTATTTTTAGATGAGATTGGTGATATGAGCCTTTCTGCTCAGGCAAAAGTTCTTCGTGCCTTACAGGAAAACAAAATTGTAAGAGTAGGAGTTGAGAAAGAAATTTCTGTTGATGTGAGGGTTATTGCAGCCACAAATAAAGACCTGAAAGAAGAAATTAAAAAGGGCAGATTCCGTGAAGACTTATATCATCGCCTTAGCGTAATTGTTATAGTGGTTCCTCCGCTAAGAGATAGAGTTAGTGATATTCCTCTTCTGGCTAAGCATTTTATAGAGCAGATATCCATCGCCTCAGGCAAAAAACCATTAAACATAAATGAAGATGCCCTGGAATTCCTAAAATCCTTCAACTGGACAGGAAATATCAGAGAACTCAGAAATGTTATAGAACGTCTGCTAATATTGTGTAGCAATGAAATTAAAAAGTCTGATGTGGAAAAATATGTAAAACCCCTGATGATGGGATAGTGGATTTATATTATGCTCTCCAATAAAATTTTGTAAATAGAATCAGTACCGGGTAGATTTCAAGGCGTCCTAAAATCATATAAAATGAAATTACATATTTTGCAACAATAGGAACATTAGCAAAATTAGAAACAGGACCTACAGTTCCCAGACCAGGACCAATTCCACCCATGGCTGTAGCAATAGAGCCTATAGCGCTGGCTCCATCCAATCCGATGAATACCAAAATCATGCTTCCGGCAGCAAAAGCAATAAAATACCACATAACAAAACTTAATATTTTGTTATTGTTGTCGTCACTTACATGACTGTCATTTATTTTTATTCCCGCTATCATATTTGGATGCAAAGCCCTGCGAAAAACTAATTTCATGTTTTTAAAAACTATTATATGTCTTGCTATTTTAATGCCTCCTGCTGTTGAACCAGTGCTTCCTCCGATAAACATTAATATAAATATTATGCCCGTGGCAAGGGGAGGCCATGCCAGATAGTCGGTAGTTGCAAAACCGGTACAGGTTATTATGGATGTTGACTGGAAAAAGCCCTGCCGCAATGAATGTTCAATAGTTAACGGGGTTTGTATAAAAAGGATACCACTTATTACTAATCCGGCAATTATTAGTATGGAAAAATAATATCGTAACTCTTCATTTACTTTTATCTTTCTAAATTTACCTAAAATCGAAAAATAATACACTGCAAAATTTGTTCCGGCTAGAATCATAAAAATCATTATAACATACTGTATATAAGGGCTGTATTCTGCAATGCTGTCGTTTTTGGTGGAAAACCCACCTGTGGCAATTGTCCCGAATGAATGACAAATACTGTCGAAGAGGTTCATACTTCCAAATCGTAATAAAACTATTTCGACCAGAGTTATTAATACATATATTGCAAGCAATCGGTAACCTTCTTTTTTAATTCGAGGAATAATCTTCTCCTGAAGTGAGGACTCCAAAACAAAGAGGTTATAATTGCTTATTTTAAGTGATGGCATAATTACTATTACCAAAACTATTATGCCAATACCTCCAATCCAATGAGTAAGACTTCTCCAAAATAAAATAGATTTGGGGAGGCTTTCAATATCAGTTAGTATTGATGCACCGGTGGTTGTAAATCCTGAAATAGATTCGAAAATGGCATCAGTGAAAGAATTAAAATGACCAGAAAAATAATATGGCAAGGCTCCTGAAATGGATATAACGACCCATGATATAGTAACTGCAAGAAAGGCTGTTTTACTGACTAGTTTTGGATATTCCCTATGACTTTTACCAAATAATAAAAGGATAAAACTTATTGCGTAAATTATAGATGCCGAAATTAGAAAGGGATATAGGGGTTCCTTATAAATGACTGCTATTGTTGTGCTAAATAATATCGCAGTAGC
>PKTD01000132.1 GCA_002869315.1 Marinilabiliales bacterium
ATCACTAAGCGAGTAACTATAGCAAAATAGTTAAGGTTTAGTTACACTAGTAACACTATAAAAAAGGGGCAATTGGTCGAAAGACTGATTGCCCCTTTTGTTTTTAATTATTTTTGCAAAATATGGTGTCACTTAATAATATTAGTAAAGAATTCGGTGGGGAAATTCTATTTGATGATATAAGTTTTAATATATCAAATAAGGAGCGAATAGGCTTTGCCGGGAAAAATGGTGCAGGTAAATCTACCTTACTAAATATAATTGCCGGAGAACTAATTCCTGATAAAGGAGAACTTGTAATTTCTAAGGATACGAAAATTGGTTATCTGAAACAAGAAATGAAAACAAATCAGGAAAAGACGGTTATAGATGAAACTCTTGAAGTCCTTTCTTTTATTACTGATAAAAAAAATCGGATTGATGAAATAACACATCAATTAAGTAACAGAACTGATTATACAAGCAAATCCTATTCAAAACTCATTGATGAGATAGATCATATAAATCATGAGTTAATGATATTAGATGCTGATAAATTAAATGGTAAGGCTGAAATAATTTTAAAAGGGCTTGGCTTCACCTCAACTGACTTTAAAAGGTCATTAAAAGAGTTTAGTCATGGTTGGAGAATGAGAGTTGAATTAGCCAAACTACTATTAATTAATCCGCACATACTATTATTGGATGAGCCTACTAACCACCTTGACATAGAATCGATTCAATGGCTGGAGGACTATCTTCTTTCATATAGCGGCTCAGTTATCCTGGTTTCTCATGACAGGACATTATTAGATAAATTAAGTACACGTACCATTGAACTAAATAAAGGTAAAGCCTACGATTATAAGGTTGTTTACTCTGAATATATAAGACTAAGGGAAGAAAGAGAACAACAGTTGGAAGCCTCTTTTTCTAATCAACAAAAGGAAATTCAGGAGATTGAAAGATTTATTGAAAGGTTTAGATATAAAGCAAGTAAGGCTAAACAGGTACAATCAAGAGTAAAGCAACTCGACAAAGTTGATCGGATAGAGATAGATAAAAGAGATACAAAAAGCATACATTTTAGTTTTCCTGAGGCGCCACCAAGCGGAAAGATAACCGTGGAAGCAATAGAATTAGGTAAATCCTATGGTGAAAAGCTAGTTCTTGAAAATATTAATGTTAAGATTATCCGAGGAGAAAAGTTAGCTCTTGTTGGCAAGAATGGTGAAGGAAAATCTACTATGGCCAAGATTATTAATAATAGCCTTGATCATATTGGACAGTTAAAACTTGGACATAATGTGGTTTTAGGATATTATTCCCAGGATATATGGGATATGCTAGATCCCACTTTAACTGTATTCGAAACCATTGATAATATTGCTATTGGAGAAGTACGAACAAAAATAAAATCAATACTTGGTGCTTTTTTATTTCAGGGAGATGATATTGATAAAAAAGTAAGTATTCTCTCGGGAGGCGAAAAATCAAGACTAGCATTAGTTAAACTTTTAATGACCCCTACAAATGTACTTTTGCTTGATGAGCCAACAAACCATCTGGATATTTTATCAAAGGACATCTTAAAAAATGCTCTTTTACAATATAATGGAACCATAATTATTGTTTCTCACGATAGAGATTTTCTTCAGGGTTTAACAAGCAGATGTTTGGAGTTTAGAAATCATGGGATAAAAGAATATTTGGGAGATATTAATTATTTCCTTGACAAGAAAGCTCAGGAACAAAAGCAAATTGCAAATAAGTCAAATGCTTCTGAAAATAAACATAATGAATCAGCAAATAAAATAAGTTGGGAGAAGAAAAAAGAAAAAGAGAAACAAATTAGAAAAATTAATAAAGAAATATCTAATTGTGAAGATAGGATAGAAAAACTTGAGCATGAATTAGTATCAGTAAATGATAAACTTGCCAGGCCTGATGAAAATGCAACAGATTTTAAATCCGGTAAATTATTTAGGTTACATGATGAATTAACTAATGAAATCGCATCAGTTTATAAAAGTTGGGAAGAATTAAGTGCAGAACTTGAGAAAGTTAGTAAATCTTAATTGTTCCTGTGAATCATTTTATAAGCCAGTTTATATAATTCGTCTTTATTTTCTCTGCTAATTTTCATGTTCTCCAGAAAAACAACCCCATCATTAAAATACTTTTCAATTTCTTTTTCTGTAAAACTATCTACATCAAGTTTAGTAAATATTGATTTAACCGCTTCAATTTTTTGCTCATTATTAAAATCACTTGATGAATAATATTCCAGTAGTTGTTTTTTTGTTTCTCCTTTGGCAAGTTCCATGGCTTTTAAGAAAAGGAAAGTTTTTTTATTGGTAAGTATATCTCCACCCGTTTTTTTCCCAAAAATAGTTTCATCACCGAAAGTATCCAATAAATCATCTTTTAACTGAAAACCAAGTCCAATATTTAGAGCAAAATTGTATAGTTTTTCAGACTCTTCTTTTTCAGCACCTCCAATAATAGACCCAATTTTTAAACTTGCTCCAAATAATACAGCAGTTTTGAGACGTATCATTTTTATGTATTCATCAACACTTACATCATTTCAGGTTTCAAAGTTTAAGTCGTAATGCTGACCCTCACAAACCTCAATGGCAGTTTTATTGAAAACACTTAATATATCCTTTACTATCTCTTTGTCAGCGTTTTGTGCAAATTGATATGCATAAGCAAAAAGAGTATCGCCGGATAAAATAGCAATATTAGACGACCATTTTTTATAAACTGTTTGTCTTCCCCGTCTTATGGGAGCATTATCCATAATATCATCATGGATTAAAGTGAAATTATGAAACATTTCGATGGCAATTGCCTGTGGTAATGCATTCTCAATATTACCTCCAAAAATATCACAAGCCATTAATGTTAGAACCGGTCTTATTCTTTTACCTCCTAGTTCCAGTGTATAACTAATGGGAGCATATAGTTCTTCAGGTTCATGAAGGAACTTTTGTTTTTTTAAATTATTTTCAAAATACTCAAGCAGTTCATCAAAACTATGCATGTTCTTATTTATTTAAGCAAATTCATTAAATAATCACCATAACCACTCTTTAAAAGAGGAGTGGCTAGATTTTCTAATTTTTGGGCAGATATAAATCCTTTTTTATACGCTATCTCTTCAATACAGCCTACTTTTAAACCCTGACGGGCTTCCAATACTTCAACAAATTGCGATGCCTGATTTAAAGATGAAAAAGTGCCCGTATCCAGCCATGCAGTACCTCTGCTCAAAAGACCAACTTTCAGTTCATTTCTTTCAAGATAATATTTATTTATATCCGTAATTTCATATTCTCCCCTTGCACTAGGCTTAATATTTTTTGCAACTTCTACTACTGAGTTATCATAAAAATATAGGCCAGGAACAGCAAATGAAGATTTTGGTTTTATTGGTTTCTCCTCAATGGAGAGTGCATTAAAGTCATCATCAAACTCAACAACTCCATATCTTTCAGGATCTCTCACATGATATGCAAATACAACGCCTCCCTCAGGATCGTTGTTTTCCATTAATAATTTCTGCAGTCCGCTTCCATAAAAAATATTATCACCTAATACTAAGGAAACTTTGTCGGTTCCAATAAATTCTTCACCCAAAACAAATGCCTGTGCTAAACCATTAGGAACTTCCTGAACTTTATAACTAAAACTTAAGCCCAGTTCATGACCATCACCAAATAACTTTTCAAAGTTTGGTAAATCTTCTGGAGTAGAAATTATCAGGATTTCCCTAATACCTGCCATCATTAATATCGATAAAGGATAATAAATCATCGGTTTATCATAAATTGGCATTAGTTGTTTACTAACTGCTTTTGTTAGAGGATGTAAACGTGTGCCGGCACCTCCAGCGAGAATTATACCTTTCATATTAATAGTTTTATATGATTAAAATTGTCTAGTCTATATCTTTTAGTTCTTCAGATACCAGTTTATCAATTTCAACATCCTCTTCTTCATCAAATACATGGTGTTTTGCCTGCCGGAAAGATTTAGTTAACAACTTATTATCGAAAGAAAGTAATAAAGAAGGTAAAACAAATATATTCGACAATAATGCTACAACTAAAGTAAACGAAACCAGATATCCTAATGCTTCCGTACCTCCGAAGGAAGATAAAGTAAATATGAAGAAACCAAAAAAGAGAACCAGTGCCGAGTATATCATACTATAACTGGTTTCATGTAATGCTGCTAATATCGACTCTTTAATTTTCCAGTTTGTATGTTTCAAATGTAATCGATAACGCGAAAGAAAGTGAATGGTATTATCAACACTTATACCTAAAGCTATACTAAAAATCAAGATTGTAGATGGTTTTATGGATATTCCAAAATATCCCATCATACCAGCAGTTAAAACCTGCGGAATGATATTTGGAATTAGTGATATTAATATCATTCTGAAAGAAGAAAATATTATGGCCATTAAAGCAGTAATTACAATAATTGCAAGTAATAAGGAACTGAATAGGTTTTTCACCAGATAATTAGTTCCCTTTAAAAATACTACGCTGGTTCCGGTAAGTTGAACATCATACCTGTCTGGAGGAAATATGCTGTTTACTTTTGGCTTTAAATCTGCTAGAATTCTTTCAACATCATTTGTTCCAATATTTGCCATTTGAACAGTTATACGGGTTTTGCTTAAATCATCATTTACAAATGAATTTAATACCGACTTATTATTACTTTCAATATCAGGCACATATGATAATATAAAGTTTTTTTCCTGGCTGTTAGGCAATTGGTACATTTTTGTGTTGCCCCTGTAAAAGGCTTGTTTTGCAGCCTTGATTACTTCTACTACGGAAACTGGCGGAGAAAATTCAGGATATAAAGCAAGTGTATCTTGCAATTGATCTAGTTTTTTAATAGTTGACAAACTAAGTATACCATTTTTCTTTTTTGTATCCACAGTAATCTCTAATGGCATAACACCTTTAAAATTGCTTTCCAAAAAGATTAAATCCTTATATAATTTCGACTTTTTCGAAATATCATCCACTATGTTTCCAGTAGTTTTCAGTTGTGTAATTCCAATAATTCCACCAATAAATAAAACTATTGTAATAGCATAGACTAATTTTCTTTTGGTTAAAACTATTATGGTTATTCTATCAATAATCTTGCTAATTGTACTCTTCTCTAGGTGTTTAAGATGCTTCTTTTTAGGGGAAGGAAAGAAGCTAAAAAGAATTGGTAAAAGTATTAATGATAGTAGATAAGTGACCAATATATTTATGGAAGCAATTATTCCAAATTCAACTAAAAGTGAATTGCTTGTAATTATAAATGCCGCAAATCCTGTTGCCGTTGTTGCATTTGTTAAGAGGTTGGCATTTCCTATACGAGAGATCATTCTGGAAAGCGCTCTGGCTTTGTTTCCATGATCCCGGTATTCACTTAGGTATTTGTTTAACAGGAATATGGAGTTCTCAACCCCAATTACAATTAATAAAGGAGGAAGTATTCCTGTAAGGATAGTAATTTTATAACCAAACAAAACTATAGTTCCTAATACCCATATTACAGCTATAACCACCACAAGCATGGAAAATGCAACTGCACGCACTGATCTGAAAAGTATTAATAATAATACTGAAGTTATAAAAAGGCTTAATAGTACGAAATACAAGAGTTCATCTTGTATTACCTTAGATGTTACTGTTCTTATATATGGGAGTCCTGAATATTTTATATCTATATCATATTTCTTTCCGTATTCATCAATATGGTCTTTAATATTAGATATTAGGGCTATTCGTTTTTTTGAGTTCAATACCTCTTTGTCGAGAGTAATCATCATCATGCTGACATTTGTCTCAGGATTAAACAGTCGACCCGAATAGAGAGGAAGTCCGTAAACAATGTTTTTAATGGAATCAACCTGAGCTTGTGATTCAGGTTTTTTGTTTACTATAGGCTTAAAATCAAACTTCTTTTTCTCGTCATTACGTTGAAGATTATAGAGTCTTGCAGTTGAAACTACTTCTTCTACACCATAAATATCATTAACAGAATTACTTAGTTCATACCAATCAGTAAAATGCTTAAGAGTATATAAATCAGGATCCTGAATAGCTACAAAAATTACGCTTCCATCTTGTCCAAATTGTTCTTTGAACTTTTCATACTCAACATTGATGGAGTCGTTTTTAGGCAACATACGGGCCATCTCATAGGTCATTTTTATGCCTGAGCCTTTATAAGCCATAAAAACTGTAAGCAAACCAATAATCACTAAAATGCTTATTCGGTTCCTAAGAATTAGCCTTACTATAAATTGCCACATTTGATTTTGTTAATTTGTAATTAATATCTAAAATAACAATAATTTTGTGATTATAATTTTCTAATAATCAGCAATTGTTTAATTTTAATAATTGGCAAAAGTAAGGCTTGTTTTAAAATGGAGAAAGGAAAAGTTTTATTTATTGATACAACACACCCAAAACTACCGTCAATGTTGGAGGAGGCAGGTTTTGTAGTGGAGCACTTTTATGGTAATAATGTTGAAGATTTGAATATAATTGCTTCTCAGTACATTGGTTTCATCATTAGAAGTAAATTTAAAATGAATGAAAACTTGCTACAATTTGCTGAAAATTTGAAATTTATTGGAAGAGTAGGTGCCGGTATGGAAAATATCGATACTGATTATACCGATAAAAGGGGTATAAAATGTTTCAATGCTCCTGAGGGGAATCGTGATGCCGTTGGTGAACAAGCCATTGCAATGATTTTGTCGCTATTCAACAATTTGATAAAATCAGATAAGGAAGTTAGAAAAGGTATTTGGAAGAGAGAAGAAAATCGCGGTCTTGAACTAGGAGCAAAAACAATTGCAATCATTGGGTATGGTAATACCGGAAGTGCCTTTGCACGTAAATTATCAGGATTTGATGTAAATGTTTTGGCATACGACAAATATAAACTTAACTTTTCTGATCAATTTGTTAAAGAAGTTTCTTTAAATGAAATATTTGAAAGAGCAGATATAGTAAGTTTACATATACCATTAAGCGAGGAAACTTACTTTATGGCTAACGATCAGTTTTTTAATTCTTTCAAAAAAGAAATTTACATTATTAATACTTCAAGAGGTAAAGTGCTTAAAACCAAAGATTTATTAAAAGGATTAGATATTGGCAAAATCAAAGGAGCCTGCTTGGATGTGCTGGAATATGAAGGTCTTTCATTTGAAAACCTCAATAAGGAAAATCTTCCTGATGATTTTATTAAACTTACTGAAAAGAAAAATGTTATATTATCTCCACATATAGCTGGCTGGACACATGAATCGAATATAAAACTATCTGAAGTTCTGGCAAAAAAAATAATATCAGAATTTTAGATAAACTAATTTACCATTTCAAAATCTCTCTGAAATCATATTCTACGGGATTATCAACATATTCCTTAGCAAGTTCGTAATCTCCCGGCTCAATAAACTGTAATCCGTGCTCAATAACTAGTTTTTGCTTTTCACCCTCCATGTTTACAAGGCGAGGTTTAATCTTACCGTTCTCATCTTCAACATCTTCAAGGTAAAGTGGTTTTACTACTCCGTTAGTATCAGCAGTAACCATACATGCAGTTCTTCCCTCATCAAAAAGTTTTTTAACACCATAGCCTAATATACCGCAATACAGTTGATCAAATGCAGTTGGAGCAACACAACGCAATTCATAACCCAATTCTACAGGTCGGCTCTTTGCTTTTATGTTAAGTGATTTTAATTTTTCCTGAAGTAATACATTAAAGATATGAGCTTTGCTAACATTGCCTAGTTCAGGATGACCATGGTCATCATAGGTAAAATTAATTCCTGAATTAATAATTTCCTGTTCATCCATAAAATGGAAAACACCTTCACTTACGATTGCTAGACCATAATCGATACCTCTTATTTTTCTTTTGAGAATAGCAGATATAATAAGATTTATAATTTTCTCGAAAGTGATTTCTGTTTTATTGAACATTTCAGGAATAACTATCATTGGAAAATGGCTGGCAGCACCAATGCCAAAGGCCAGATGTCCGGCTTCTCTACCCATTGCAGAAACCACAAACCAATTTCCGCTAGTACGTGCATCTTCATAAACTGTTTGGGCTATTCTAACACCCTCCTGTTTTGCATATTGATACCCAAAAGTTGGATTACCTTCTGGCAACGGCAGGTCATTATCTATTGTTTTAGGAACATGTATATTTTGGATATTTACATAATTCTCTCTTAGAAATTTTGAAATCCTGTTGGCTGTTGATGCAGTATCATCTCCACCAATAGTAACGAGTAACTTTATGTTTTTATCTACAAAAAACTTAGTGTTAAACTCTTCATTTTTTGGCTTATGACGACTCATTTTCAATGCCGAACCTCCCTGGTTATGAATAGCATCCGCAAATGAAAAATCTATATCTGTAAATTGATTATTATTAGAAAATAATCCTTTATATCCTTCATGTACTCCTAATACTCTGTATCCTGATCGTAGAAAAACAAGGGCAACTGAACTTATTACTGAGTTTATTCCGGGAGCAGGACCTCCTCCACATAGTATGGCAACTGATTCTTTCATTTTATTGTCTATTAAATATTGGCTGCAAATATACTAAATGAAGCCTATGTATTTTTGGAAAAAGGGATTGCTTGATAAAATTATCCTTAAGATATTATAATTAAGCCGCTTCATTTTTAAAAAAGATGTGCCATATAATAATATATATTTACTTTTGTACACAAAATTAAAATTTCAAAATTGAAAATATGAATATAAAAATTAAAACTTTAGTTTTATTAGTTTTGTTACTGGCAGGTAGTCAGGTATTTGCGCAAAATCAGGCAAATGTTCAGAAACTAAATGAACTTTCGCAACAATTTGATGTAAAATGGAATGATGCTCAGCAAAGAGTAGTAAAGTTTGCTCAAGAGAATAATCTTGATATACGCCACGAAACTGAAGATGGGCGTGTAATGGAGATGGTTGATGTTAGAGATGGTCAGCCTGTTTACTTTATTACCGATAACCGCGGTGCCGATGCAACTACACGAGTAGATCAATTATGGCCAGGTGGTAGTTTAAATCTTGATTATTCAGGAGATGGATACTCCCAACTAGGTGAGTGGGATGCCGGACATGTTCGTAAATCGCATCAGGAGTTTATGGATGGAAGTACTTCCAGAGCAACTCCACAGGATGGCAACTATGCAACACATTTTCATGCCACTCATGTAGCAGGAACTATGATTGCAGCCGGAGTTAATCCTGAGGCTAAGGGAGCACTTTATGGTGGTAACTTAAAATACTGGCAATGGTCTGCTGATGATTCAGAAATGGCCTCTGCTGCCGCAAATGGATTAGAAATTTCTAACCATAGTTATGGTTTCCTTGCGGGATGGAATTATGATAATGGATCTTGGTCATGGTATGGTAATAATGCTATTAGCAGTGATGAAGACTATAAGTTTGGTTTTTATAATAGTGATGCCAGAGGATGGGATCAGATTGCCTATAACGCACCAAATTATTTAATAGTTAAATCTGCCGGTAACGATCGTGGTGAAGGACCTAGTGATGCCGGTAACGGTAAAGCTGAAAAAGATGGTGGTGATGATGGATATGATTGTATCAGTACACGTGGTGTAGCAAAAAATATTTTAACGGTAGGTGCCGTTTACGAGGTAGAAGTTTATGAAGGACCACAGAGTGTTGTTATGAGTGACTTTTCATGCTGGGGACCTGCTGATGATGGAAGAATTAAGCCGGATATTTGTGGAAAAGGTGTGGATGTATTTTCAACTTTAGATGGTAGTAATACCGATTATGGTGCTAGCCAGGGAACTTCCATGTCGGCACCAAACGTTTCAGGTTCAATGGCAATGCTTCAATATCATTACCAACAAACA
>PKTD01000255.1 GCA_002869315.1 Marinilabiliales bacterium
TCTTCTAACAACCACTTACAGAATTTATCTGAATCGTCAATAGGAAGTTGTGCCACCACATAAAATGCTCCTGAAGGATTGGGACAGTAGGCTCCATCAATTTTGTTTATGCCTTCTACAACTGCATTTCTTCTTGCCAGATACTCTTTTTTAACTTTGATGAAATATTCTTCCGGAGTGTCTACTGCAGCCTCCGCAGCAATCTGTCCAAATGAAGGAGGACTCAACCTTGCCTGGGCAAATTTCAGAGCAGTGTCCATTAATTCTTTGTTCTTTGATGCCATCCATCCGATACGAACTCCACAAGCACTGTATCTTTTAGAAACAGAATCAATTAAAATCACATTATCCTCAATTCCTTCTAAATACATGGCAGAATAATGAACCTTACCATCATAAGTAAATTCACGATAAACTTCATCTGCAATTAAAAACAAATTGTGCTTCTTTACGATATCTCTTAGAGTCTCCAGTTCTTCTTTTGAATACAAATAGCCTGTGGGATTATTTGGATTACAAACCAATATAGCCTTTGTTTTGTGAGTAATGTTTTTTTCGAACTCTTCAATAGGAGGTAAAGCAAAGCCTGTCTCTATTGATGAAAATATAGGAGTAACATTAATACCTGCATTTTTAGCAAATCCATTGTAATTTGCGTAAAATGGTTCAGGTATTATTACCTCATCTTCGGGATCCATTATTGACTGAAAGGCAAATAACAATGCCTCCGAAGCGCCGGCCCCAACAATAATTTCTTCAGGGTCTAAATCAATATTTACAGTTTTATAATATTCAGATAACTTCTTCCTTAAGGAAATATTTCCAGCTGAATGACTGTATACTACAACCTCATCCTTAAAGTTTTTTACTGCATTTAGTGCCACCTCAGGTGTCTCAATATCAGGCTGTCCAATGTTTAAATGGTGAACCTTTACCCCTTTTTTCTTGGCATTTTCTGCATAGGGTACTAATTTCCTAATGGGAGATTCCGGCATGGATTTCCCTTTGGCTGAAATATTTAACATAATGTGTTTATTTAATTGTTAAAACTACTTCTTGTCGTTTAAAGGAGCCGATCCCATTGAGGTTGGCTTTTCAGGAAGCGCTTCTTCAGGTTTAGGAACTACCTTTCCCTTAATCCTTAAGATAACAGTTTTGGAATTGGAGTATACTGTAACTGATTTGTTAAATGAGCCTGCCTTATGAGTATTATAGGTAACTTTTATCTCATTAGTTTCACCAGGTAAAATTGGTTCTTTTGGCCATGAAGGTACAGTGCATCCACATGATGATCTTGGCTTTTTAAGTATTAGAGGCTCATTACCTTCGTTTGTAAATTCAAATCTATATGTCCCATCACTATGAAGGTAAATTTCACCATAATCATGTGTGGTAGTTTTAAACTTAATTTCAGGGCCGTTTTTTTTAGCAACTACTTCTGAACTTGTATTTTTATCCTGAGCATTTAAACTTATAATGCCTAACATAAAGATTGCTGCAATTATAATTTTTTTCATTTCTGAATTTTTTAATATTATTAGATGTGTCAAAATTAATAATACTTATATAAAGACTGGAAAATTATTAAGTATTTTTAAAATAATTTACTTTATTATTCTGTGCTTAATCTGCGAATTACTGTAATCCTCTAGTGTTCTTGATTTTAGGAAGTCAACAAAATTTTGCGTCATATCTATTGTTAGTTGATCGAAAACACAATTATTAAAAGGACATACTTCATGGTCGATTGGACATTCGGCAATGGTAATTTTGCCCTCAATCGATTCGTAAATTTCTAACATGCTAATATCTGTAGGTTTAACTTTTAAGAAAAATCCTCCAGACGGGCCTCTATGAGAGCCCAAAAAACCTTCCTTAACTAGTTTTTGTAAAACCTTGGCAACATGAAACTTAGAACTGGTTATTGCTTTCGAAATATCGTTTACATTTACCTGGCCACTTTTGTCATTAGCAATAATTATCATACTGTGAAGTGCAATAGTTACCGCCTCTGTAATGTTTAAGACTTTTCCCATTATAATTAAGTAATTAATCACCAAAATTACTTAATTAATTTATATGTGGATAAAAAATTATTTATTGGATAATTAAATTTTCTTTCATAAGGAAATTGGAATAATTTTGCATTAATAATACTCCATAATTATTGATTTTGTAAAACACAGAATTTGGAACACTTCTTAAGTATATTGCAACAAAGCCTTGTAATCACATTCTTTGTGATGGCAATGATGCTCGTAATAGAGTATTTAAATATTTTATCCAGAGGGAACTGGAGTAAAAGTCTTGAAAATAGTCCTGCAAAGCAAATCATATTTGCTGCACTCTTAGGTGTTATTCCAGGTTGCCTTGGTGCTTATACAGCTGTTTCATTATATCTCCATAATATTTTGAGTACTGGTGCATTAGTGGCTACTATGATAGCTTCCTCTGGCGATGAGGCCTTTTTTATGTTTTCTGTTATCCCTGAGAAAGCCATCTTAATACAATTAATTTTATTTGTCATTGCCATAATAGCTGGGTTTATAGTTAATGCCTTCTGGAAGAAACGTTTATTCAAATATCCTGAAAAACACTTACATATACATAAAAATGAAACTGATTGCGTTTGTTTCAACACTAAAGAAATAGTTAAACAACTTAGAAAGATTTCCTTACTCAGGATTGTTTTACTTATTTTGATGATTGTTATGCTTATTATGGTTATAATCAATTTATTACATAGTGACCATGAGCATGAAGAAACAGCACAATTGATTTTAGATCATCACCAACATCCAATGTGGATAAGTATAACTTTTATTGTTGTACTGGCAATATCATTTTTCATAGTTCTCACGGCCAATGAGCATTTTATAAAAGAGCATATATTAAATCACATAATAAAAAAGCATTTTTTAAGAATTTTCCTTTGGACATTTGGAACCTTGGCAGTATTAACAATTTTAAATTCTTATATCAATCTGGAGGAAGTTATAGGCAATAATTTATATGTTGTATTATTAGTTGCTCTCTTGGTTGGAATAGTGCCGCAGTCAGGTCCGCATATGATTTTTGTACTTTTATTTGCTAGTGGAAGTATACCAATCAGCATATTAATTGCCAGTTCTGTTGTTCAGGATGGTCATGGTAGTTTACCTCTGCTTGCTGAATCCAGGAAAAGTTTTATTGTTATAAAAATAATTAATGTTGTAGTTGGGTTTTTAATAGGAACTGCTGGGTTGTTATTGGGTTTTTAAATCGGGATAATACTATTTTAGTAAATTTGCCAATCCAAAATTAATCTTGAGAAATGGATATTAAAAAAGAGATAAATGAGTGGAATGACCAATTAGAATCGGCTACAGCCGAAGAAATTATTTTGTTTTTCACCTCAAAATTTAAAGATAAAATTGCACTTTCAACTAGTCTGGGACTTGAAGATCAGGCATTAACAGAAATTGTTTGTAAGATAAATAAAGATACTGAAATTTTCACCCTAGATACAGGCAGATTATTTCCTGAAACATATGATTTAATAGACCTTACATCAAAGAAATACAAAAAGGAAATTAAAGTTTTTTTTCCTGATTCCGAGGAAATAGAAGAAATGGTGGCCACCAAAGGAATAAATCTCTTTTATGATAGTATTGAAAGCAGGAAACTTTGCTGTGGATTACGCAAAATCAAACCACTAAAAAGAGCTTTAAAAGGGCTTGATGCATGGATTACCGGATTACGACGTGAACAATCTGTTACACGCACCGACTTAAATATTGTAGAGTGGGATGAAGCCAATGAAATGATAAAGGTAAATCCACTTATCAACTGGACGGAAACTGATGTTTGGAATTATATAAGTAAACACAATATTCCTTTTAATACACTTCACAAGAAAGGTTTCGCAAGTATTGGATGTCAGCCATGCACCAGAGCAATAACAGAAGGCGAAGATGTGCGCGCAGGTCGCTGGTGGTGGGAAAATCCTGAAACCAAAGAATGCGGTCTGCATATAAAGTAGATTAATAATATTCTGCTCGCGTTATTTACAAACTGATTTTATGAATAGGCAGATACTAAGGTTAGCCATACCTAATATTATTACTAATATTACAGTTCCTCTTTTGGGCCTTGTGGATATGGCTCTTATGGGTCATCTTCCTAATCCTGTTTTTATTGGCGCTATTGCCCTTGGTTCTGTGGTTTTTAATTTAGTTTATACTGGTTTTGGTTTTCTTAGGATGGGCACCACAGGATTTACCTCACAACTTTTCGGCGCTAAAAATAAACTTGGTCTAAACTTAATATTATGGCGGTCTGTATTAACTGCGGCAGTTTTAGGAATCCTTCTTATATTTCTGCAGAAACCAATAGAATTTGTTGCTTTTAGCATACTCGAATCAGGGAATGATGTAATAGGCCTGGCAAAGGAGTATTACCAAATACGAATATGGGCTGCTCCTGCAACACTTGGCCTTTATGCCTTTTATGGCTGGTTTTTAGGTATGCAAAATGCAAAACCTCCCATGATAATAGCAATTACTATTAATATAATTAATATTGTCCTGGACTTTGTATTTGTATATTGGTTTAACTATACTTCTGCAGGAGTTGCCTATGCTAGTTTAATTGCCCAGTATACAGGACTTATAATGGCAATAGGAATGGTCCTCTTTAAATATCCCGAATATGCAAAAGTACCTGCCCTTAGGTTAATTGCAAAAGCAAGCGAATTAAAAAAATTCTTTAAGGTTAATACTGATATTTTCTTTAGGACGATTGCGCTTATGTTAAGTTTTACTTTTTTTACTTACACTTCTGCCAATATGGGCGAAAATATTCTTGCAGTAAATAGTTTGCTAATACAGTTTTTCTTTATTTTTTCATATTTTGCGGATGGCTTTGCATTTGCTGGAGAGGCACTTAGTGGAAAAGCCTATGGTTCAAAAAGTAGTAAACTTTTACTGAAGACCATAAAAAGTTTGTTTGTATGGGGTGCTATTGCTGCTGTCTTCTTTTCATTTATATATTTAGTAGCTTACGACATTATCCTCAACTTCCTTACAAATAATGATCAACTTATATTTATTGCAGCAAACTTTAACTGGTGGGTAATTTTATTGCCTATTACAACATTTGCAGCCTTCATTTGGGATGGAGTATTTATCGGACTAACAGCATCAAGGCAAATGCTAATTGCCATGATTATTTCAATTTTTGGTTTTTATTTTCCTGCCTATTACCTGAGCTCAGCACTTTTGGGAAATCACAGTCTTTGGTTTGCAATGAACCTGTTTATGGCAGCGCGTTCATTATTTATGTGGTATTTCTCTGTGAAACTTCTAAAAAATATTCAATCTAAATAGCATTTTAAGTAACAGATAAACAAGTGTTTAGTTATCTAATTACTTTTCGTTGATGAAATGTATTGGTATTGTATTGTGAAATATTTAGTACTTTGTGTTGCATAGTACTGTTAAATGTATTATATTTGCCAAGAATTAAAAATAGTAATGATGAAATTGGAAAAAACAACAGCGCAAATGAGAAGGGGTGTACTCGAACTCTGTGTCTTATCCATAATATCTGATAAAGAGGTGTATACCTCAGATATTATAGATTCGATGAAAGAGGCCGAATTGATAGTTGTTGAAGGAACTGTTTACCCTCTTCTTACTAGATTGAAAAATGAAGGTATTTTGAAATATAAGTGGGAGGAGTCGAGTTCAGGCCCACCCAGAAAATATTATAGCCTCACTAAAGAAGGCGATGATATATTAAAAAAACTTTCTGAAAATTGGAATGACTTGACAAAGTCAGTTAATAAACTACTAAAAAATTAATAAAATGAAGAAAACAACCAATATAAATATAAACGGAATTGCCTTCACTCTTGATGAAGATGCATATAAACTAATTAATGATTATATGATTTCCATAAGATCTCATTTTAAAAATAAAAATGGAGGGGAAGAAATCATTAGTGATATAGAAGCTCGCATAGCAGAATTATTTCAAGGAATGCTAAATGATACAAAGCAGGTTATTAACGTTGATGACGTAAAAAAAGTAAAAAGTCAACTTGGGCAACCTTCAGATTTTGAGTCTGATAATGAAGAAGAACAAGCATATGATTATTCTTTTGATACTACTCGTAAGCGACTTTATAGAGATATCAAAAACAGAATGATAGGTGGTGTATGTTCGGGATTGGGAGCTTATTTTCATGTAGATACTACCTGGATACGACTGGCTTTTGTAATTGCAACAATATCAGGAGTGAGCCCTTTGATTTATTTGATATTATGGGTAGTAATACCTGCTGCTGTTACAGCCAGTGAGCGATTGGAGATGCGTGGGGAACCAATCAATATTTCAAATATTGAAAAAGCAATTCGTGAAGAATTATATGATTTACGAGATAAGGCCGATGATTTTGCAGGGCAGGTTAGAGATAAATTCAAAAAGAAAAATAAAGTTTAATACTTAATATCTTTTAGTTCCTGTTCGTAATCATACCTTAGATCTTCATGTAGTTTAGGAAGTGTTTTTCTAATGCTGTCCAACTGTCTGATTAAGATATTTTCTAATGCTATGCTATGGTGTATCGGAGGTTCCATAATAGCAAGTTTTCTGCAGAACCATATCATGAGTTCAACTTCAGTTTCCTTTTTTAGGGAGTAACGAATTCTTGTTTTAATATGCTTTAGAATTTTTCTTACACTTTTTTTCATATAATAATATGAATCGGTATTAATTGCAGAAAACATTGATTCAATTTCCTGTTTAACGCTCTCTATATAAGCATTTTCATCTGCCGATTCAAATAATAAATATGTGAGTAATTCTTTGTTTTCTTTCTTAAATCTTGCCAGCCGCAAAATAATATCCTTCAACTCATTTGAGTTTTTAATTTGAATTTCACGCTTTATGTCAGTAATACTTGCTGTCTTCAATATTTTGAATCTCCTTTCAATACAAAAATAGGTAATTGTATGATGTATTTATTAGTGTTGCCATATAATTAGTTTGATAAGATTTAGTCTGTCAATATAAATCAATAGTAATCAGTTTATTAATAACTACACAGTTAATTAGTAATTACTTATTTGTATCAAATAAATATCAAACTTTTGGGTGCTTTTATCCATTAGATTTTCCTATTTTTGCGCTTTGTTAAAATTTAAAAATTATCATTTTTATGAAACAACTTATTGAATGTGTACCAAACTTTAGTGAAGGTCGTGATATGTCTGTTATTAAGCAGATTACAGATGAAATGGAAAAGGTTGAAGGTGTAAAATTGCTGGATGTTGATCCGGGTGCTGCCACTAACCGAACGGTAGTCACAATAGTTGGTGGACCCGATGAAGTAATTGAGGCTGCATTTATCGGCATTAAAAAAGCGGCCCAAATTATTGATATGCGTCATCACAAAGGTGAGCATCCTCGTTTTGGTGCTACTGATGTTTGTCCCCTTATTCCGGTTGCCAACATAAGTATGGAAGAAACTGTTGAGTATGCACGTAAGTTGGCTGAAAAGGTTGGAAATGAATTAGGTATACCTGTTTTTTGCTATGAAAATGCTGCGTTTACTGATGTAAGAAGGAACTTGGCTAATTGTCGTTCCGGAGAATATGAGGCACTTGCAGAAAGAATAATAACTGACGAATGGAAACCCGATTTCGGTCCAAATTCATTTACTCAAAATGTTGCTCAAAGTGGTGCAACAGCTATAGGTGCGAGAGATTTTCTTGTGGCATTCAATGTAAATTTAAATACTACATCAACCCGTCGTGCAAATGCAATCGCCTTTGATGTTAGAGAAAGAGGCAGAACAAAACGTGAAGGCAACCCCATAACTGGTAAGATCGTAAAGGATGAGAAAGGTAAGCCTGTTATGATTCCAGGCTCATTAAAGGCTGTTAAGGGGATAGGCTGGTTTATTGAGGAATACGGCGTAGCCCAAATAAGTATGAATCTGACCAATATCAGTATTACTCCTGTTCATATTGCTTTCGACGAAGTTTGTAAAAAAGCAAATAACAGAGGCATCAGGGTTACTGGCTCAGAACTTGTAGGGCTAATCCCTTTACAGGCAATGCTGGATGCAGGAAAATACTTCTTGCGTAAGCAACAAAGAAGCGTAGGTGTTGATAATGATGAACTTATAAAGATTGCTATCAAGTCGATGGGTCTTGATGAACTTAAGCCTTTCAATCCTAAAGAGAAAATTATTGAATATATGTTGGAAGAAAATTCCAATAAGTTAGTAGATATGACTGTAAGTGGTTTTGCAGATGAAACTGCTTCAGAATCGCCTGCTCCAGGAGGAGGGTCTATCTCGGCATATGTAGGTTCATTGGGAGCTTCTTTGGCAACAATGGTTGCAAACCTGTCATCTCACAAACGGGGATGGGATGAGCGCTGGGAAGAGTTTTCAGAATGGGCTGAAAAAGGTCAGAACATAAAAGATCATCTCTTGCATCTTGTTGATGAAGATACTAATGCTTTTAATAAAATTATGGATGCATTTGGATTACCAAAGAAAACTGAAGAAGAGAAAAAAATTCGCCAACAGGCAATAGAAGATGCTTCGAAATATGCTATGGAAATACCTTTTAAGGTGATGCAGGTTTCTCTTGATTCTTTTGAAGTAATAAAAGCAATGGCAGAGTTTGGAAATCCGAACTCAGTTTCTGATGCAGGAGTTGGGGCCCTTTGTGCATTAACAGCAGTTGAAGGGGCCTATCTAAATGTTAAAATAAATGCAGGTGGAATTGACGATAAGGAGTTTACATCAGATCTTGTGAAAAGGGGTGAAGAAATTACAAAGGCCGCCAGAAATTTACGCAATGAAGTGATTACAATAGTAGATGATAAAATTGAAAAATTATAACTTAAAG
Organism: Marinilabiliales bacterium; assembly: GCA_002869315.1. Taxonomy (GTDB): domain Bacteria; phylum Bacteroidota; class Bacteroidia; order Bacteroidales; family F082; genus BM524. The sequence continues at coordinate 8,907 of PKTD01000255.1, forward strand.
CAGTAGGTTTAAAATTATATAATGGACAATTTTACCACCATATTATTATATTTTACATCATTCCTAACATTGATGAATCCCATGGGGATAATGCCTGTTTATCTCACCATGACTTCTAATCTGAGTAAAAGGGAAAGGAGAAAAGCAGCAATTAAGGCAGTAGTTACAGCAACAGCAGTATTAATGCTGTTTGCTTTTGCCGGAGAATACCTTTTTAGTTTCTTCGGTATTTCTGTTGCAGGATTGAAAGTTGTGGGTGGATTCTTGTTTTTTATTATGGGTTATGATATGCTAAATGCAAGACTTAGCCCCATTAAAATTAAGGAAGAGGATGTTGAAAAATATGTGGATGATATTGCCATAACTCCCTTAGGAATACCAATGATTGCAGGCCCTGGAGCAATAACGAACGCAATAGTTCTGATGGGTGAGAGTGGTGATGTGCCTGCAAAAATGCTTGTGGTATTTTCAATTCTTTTAGTTTCAGTAGTGCTCTTATCGGTACTGATAGGTGCGGTAGGTATTACTAAGTTTTTCGGTGAAACCGGAAACAAAATAATGATGAAGTTGATGGGATTGATAGTAATGGTAATTGCAGTAGAGTTTTTCTTTTCTGGTATAAGTCCTTATATTCAAGCAATTATGACTAATTAAATTAATTTAAAAATAATTTGGTTTTTAACTCAAATGTTGATATTTTTGCCGACCGAATTTTAAAGCGATAAAGAAATGGCCAAAAAGACTAAAGACGCCAGGATACAAGTGATATTGGAATGTACAGAGCATAAAGATAGCGGTATTCCTGGTACTTCAAGGTATATTACTACCAAAAATAAGAAGAATACACCTGGAAGAGTTGAACTTAAAAAGTACAACCCCATCCTTAAGAAAATGACATTACACAGAGAAATTAAATAATTTGAACCATGGCTAAGAAAGTTGTTGCAACACTACAATCATCCGGAAAAGATTTTGCAA
>PKTD01000282.1 GCA_002869315.1 Marinilabiliales bacterium
CTGAATTTTGATAATTTATTTTTTAATAATCAATACCTGGGTAGGGCTCATATATTGAATACCTGGGATAATCATAATGAATCAATATACTTAAAAGCCCAAATTATTAATGATGAAAGAGAAATACTTAATCAGATGTTTTTAGTAGATGGATATTATTATCCATTCAGATCAGATGATGTCCTCGACATTTCTGTTAGTTATAATGATTTTAAAATTGCGGCTATTCAACCATATCTGGATTCTTATATTTCTGAACTTGAAGGTAAAAGTACTGGAAAACTAAGCCTAAAAGGTAATTTTGAAAAACCCGAATTAACAGGCTATGCTAAAATAGACAGTACTAGTTTGATAATCAAATATTTAAATACAAGATACCTTTTTTCTAACTTAATTGTTTTTGAAAAAGATATGCTTCATTTTGATGAATTAGTTTTATACGATACTTTGGGAAACAAGGCAAATATAAATGGTTTTATGAGGCATGATTATTTTAGTAACTCCGAACTAAATGTAAATATTAGTACTGATAAACTTCTGTTTTTTAACACAAACAGAGCCATGAATGATCTATACTATGGTAGCGGCATATTAAAAGGGAATATGTCAATAACAGGGAGGCCTGATGATATAGACTTGCAAATAGAAACAACCACTTTGAGTGGCACAAGAGTTCACCTTCCTTTAGATTATTCTTCAGAAGTTTATGATAAAGACTATATAATATTTGTAAATACTACTGCGGATAGTCTGTTAATTGATGAAAAGGAAAATCAACTTCTAATAAATGAAAATACTGAATTAAAATTCAATATAAATCTAGGTATGAATATCACTCCCATAGCCAGAATTTCCATTAGCCTGCCCTCCGATATGGGAGATATAGAATCGCAGGGAAGTGGTAAACTGGATATGAATTTTAATTCTGATGGCGACTTTGACCTATTTGGTGAATATACTGTTGACAGAGGTAGGTTTAGGTTTACTTTGGAAAACCTTGTAAATAAAAGGTTTGAACTTGTTAAAGGTGGCAGAATTTCCTGGACCGGAGATCCTTATACGGCAAATGTTAATTTGAAAGGTCTTTACAGAGTGAAGGCAAATTTAAATAGTTTGGGATTAAGTATTGACACAACAACATCATATAAAAACAAAGTTAATGTCGAATGTTATATAAAACTAACAAATAAACTCCTGGACCCTACAATATCATTCGAAATTCAATTTCCTGATCTGGACCCCGATCTTCAAAGACAGATTTACGCCCTATTGGATACTACTAATGTTGCAATGATGAACCAGCAGATGATTTCATTGCTTGTTCTTGGTACTTTCAGTTATAGTAATGCATCAAATTATAATCTTTCAACATCAGGATATACTATCTTAACAAATCAGTTAAGTAGCATGTTGTCAAGAATATCAGATGATTTTGATATTGGAGTAAACTATAAGCCTGGCGACAATATAACAAATCAGGAATTTGAAGTTGCACTTTCAACTCAACTTTTCGACGAACGTCTTATAATAGATGGGAATTTTGGTGTTTCTTATGATAATTCTGGTCAAAATGCCAGTAATATAGTAGGTGATGTGGATGTTGCGTATAAATTAACTGAGGATGGCAGATGGATACTGAAGGCCTATAATCACTCTAATGTAAACTCTTGGTATTATTATAATAACTATGATAAAGTTTCGCCTTATACTCAAGGAGTTGGTGTTGCCTTTAAAAAGGATTTTACCACATTAAAGCAATTATTCAGAAAAAGAAATAAAGAAAAGAAAACTAAAGAAAACTAATGGCATTTGTTGTATATAAGTCTTCTGCAGGTTCTGGCAAAACAGCTACATTGGTTTTGGAATACCTGAAGTTGTGCCTTAATAATCCAAATGATTTTAAAAGGACACTGGCAATCACATTTACCAACAAAGCTGCCAATGAAATGAAATCACGTATTATCGATACCCTCTTACTTATAACGGAGAACGATAATAATTTTATAACGGAAAAACTAAAAACCCATCTGAAACTTGATGAAGAAGAATTTCTGAAGAGAGCATCGCAACTACTAAACCTGATAACTCATAATTATGATGAGTTTTATGTGTCCACTATTGATTCTTTTGTACATAAAATCATTCGAACATTTACAAATGAATTGCATCTGCCAACAAATTTCGAAATAATTCTAGATAAAGATGATATAGTGCCCGAGATACTGGATGAGTTATATAGGAAAATAGGCCATGATAAACAATTAACGGAAATTATTCTGCGTTTTGTATTCAACCAGATTGAAGATGAGAAAACCCATAATATAAGTAGTATTTTATCCGAATTCATAGAATATAATCTAAGTGAGGAAATATTTTCCCACAAACAATTCATTAGTAAACTAGACGCAAATGATTTTGTAAAAATCTTAAGTCATATAAACAATAAATTTAAAACGCTAAGGGATGACATAAGGGATTATGCTAAGAAAGCCATGGTCATTATGTCGGAAGTTTCAATTGGTAGCGGGGATCTTGCCAATGGTGAAAGGGGGATTTACGGTTATTTCGAAAAATTACAGTATTTTCCAAATCAAGGATCCATTAAGCCTGGCAAAAACGCATTAAATGCTGTTGAAAATGATAAGTGGGTCACCAAAACAGCAAATCAAAATATCAAAATTGCAATTGAAAGCATCAAAAATGAACTTATTAAACTTTATAATGATATACAGCAAGCAGGGTCCGATTATAGTCTGATTAGTCTAGTAAAAACCAAAATATATTCTGTTGCCTTGATTGCAGAAATTCAATACCTTTTTGATGATTTTGTAGATCGCACTTCAAAAGTCCACATTTCCGATTTCAATAAAAAGATAAGTGATAGTATCGCAGGGCAACCTGTACCATTTATTTATGAACGACTTGGGTTTAAGTTTAAAAATTTTTTAATAGATGAATTTCAGGATACATCTGTTTTGCAATGGGAAAATCTGCTGCCATTAATAGAGGAATCACTTTCTAATAGTAATTTTAGTATGCTAGTAGGAGATTCGAAACAGGCAATATACAGGTTTAGAAATGGAGAGGTAGAACTATTCTCTAATCTGCCAAAAATCTACAATAAGGATAATACCCAACTTAATAACTCCAGAGAACACCTGCTGGAGAGTCAGTATCAGGAAAAAGTACTTGAATACAATTATAGGTCAGCAAAGAATATTGTAGAATTTAATAACCAGTTCTTCGAAAATCTTATAAATAATGAAACTGATGAGATCAAAAAGCATTATTCAAAATTAAAACAAAAAGATGTTAAACAGCATAACTCTTATATAAAACTTGAATTGATCAATACTTTAAATAAAGAGGAGTTTTTAAATGAAAAGCATTTGAAGATAGAATCTTATATAGAGAGGGCAATTAGTAGTGGTTTTAAACCTGAAGATATATGTTACCTGGCCAGGACTAAAAAGTCAATTTCTGCTTTAGCTAATTATCTTATATCAAAAGATTATAATGTAGTTTCTTCTGAATCGTTGTTAGTTGCAAATTCTACTAAAGTTTCCATGATTGTTTCTTTGCTTTATATGATGTCGAAACCTGCCGAAAAGATATTTCTTGCAGATTTCATCATTAAATATGCTGAGTTAAACAGCCTTAGTAAAGTAGATGACTTATTAATAGAGTTAATTGATGAGCATTCGGAAACCTATAAAACTGTATTTAAAATATATAATGTTAAAACTGATTTAAGGGAAATTCTTTCCTATTCTATTTATGAAATATGTGAATATATTATAAGAGTTTTGAAGCTAAATAAAGAGTCGGATATATTTTTACAATTTTTCTTAGATTTCGTTTACAAAGCCCAGAATTCAGGAAAGTATACACTGATTGAGTTTTTAGATTATTGGGAGGAAAAAAAATCTAAAATCTTTATTAATACACCGCCCAAAAATGATGCAATTAATTTAATGACTGCTCATAAATCCAAAGGCCTTGACTTTAAAGTTGTAATTGTCGATTTAAATGCGAGTTTACCTAATAAAAGTCCATCAACCTGGACAGATGTTCGTAAATTGAAAATACCTAAACTTGAGAAAACTCTTGTTTCCTTAAATATGAAATCTGTTGAGGCAGGGCTTGAAGCAGAATATGATGCTGAAAAAACAAAGGAAAGGCTTGATTTTATTAATCTTATGTATGTTTGTTTTACTCGTGCTTCTCATGCACTTTTTGCAATTTCTGCTGTAAATAAAAGAAATGAATTTGGTAAATATTTGATGGAGTTTATTGAAAATAACTCTAATGATGAGTTAATATTTGAGTGCGGAAATCTGGCAAATAAGGATTTATTTGAAGAAGGTACTGAGACACTAACGCCTGTTAGTATAGATTACTTTCCATCTGTTAATTTGAATAATATAATTAAAATATCACCTACTGAAGAATTTGACTGGAACGATATAGAATTTAAAAGTGCGGAATCATATGGTAAAATTATCCATAAAATATTATCTGAAGTAAGAGTTGTAGATGATTTAAAGCCAGTGATTAATAAATATATTAACTTAGGTTTTATTAAAATTGAAGAAAAAGATAAAGTACTCGATATTTTAAAAGCTGTTGTAATGCATCCAGAACTAGTTCAGTTCTATAGTCGTGATGCAATTATTAAAAATGAGATTGATATATACACCGGTAGTGGTAAGTTTCTCCGTCCCGATAGGTTGATTTTAATTAATAATAGTGTAGTAATATTAGATTATAAAACTGGTAAGAAACTAGACAAGCACAGGCAACAAATCCGTGATTATATTAATTTAATAGCAGATTTTGGATATACTAATGTTGAGGGATTGTTAGTATATTTAGGAAATGATGTTGAAGTAGTCAAAGTTCATTAATAATAAATACCTGAGTGTCCGTTTTCGCACAAATAGATGTTTGTTTCTGAACACATAACTGAATGTTATAAATTGCAAGTAGTATAATGGGTTAATAATCAATTAATACCTTATTGCGGCACAAAAATAGTACTAGAAAAAGTTTAATTAAATAATAATCAAAAATAATTCAAATGAAGAGGATTTTACTTAGTCTTATTACTCTTGTTTTGTTTTCAGGCCTTATGGCGCAAAATGATGCAAGATTATTGAGATTTCCAGCAATCTATGGAGATCAAGTGGTTTTTACTTATGCAGGAGACCTTTATAGTGTTTCAGCAGAAGGTGGAACAGCGCGAAAATTAACCAGCGATGTAAATGGTTATGAAATGTTTGCAAGGTTTTCACCTGACGGAGAAACAATTGCTTTTACCGGCCAGTATGATGGTAATACTGAGGTGTTTACTATACCATCTGAAGGTGGTGTCCCACAAAGAATAACTTATACCGCTACTTTGGGACGAGATGATGTATCTGATAGGATGGGACCAAATAATATTGTAATGACATGGAATGGGGATAATATTGTTTATCGTTCACGTAAACAAACATTCAACTCATTTAAAGGACAATTATTCAGCGTTTCTGAAAATGGAGGATTATCTGAAGAGTTGCCGCTACCTACCGGTAGTTGGTGTTCATTCTCACCCGATGGCACAAAGATGGCCATGAATAGAGTATTTAGAGAGTTTAGGACCTGGAAATACTATAAAGGTGGAATGGCAGACGATATCTGGATTTATAATTTTGAAACCAAGGAAACTTCTAAAGTAACTGACAATGACAATCAGAATATATTTCCTATGTGGCATGGTAATAAGATATTTTTCTTAAGCGATCGCGACAGAACAATGAATATGTTTGTTTACAATCTGGATACAAAAAAAACAGAGAAAGTAACAAACTATACTGAATTTGATATTAAATATCCATCATTGGGTAAGGATTTTATTGTTTATGAAAATGGAGGATATATATATAAGTATAATATCTCCAATGGCAATATTTCAAAAGTGTCAGTTAACATTGAAAATGATATGCTAACTGCAAGAAATGAGTACAAAGATGCTTCAAAATCCATTAGTTCATGGGCTGTATCTCCTGATGGTAAAAGAGTTGTTTTCGGTGCCAGGGGAGATGTTTATACCGTACCAGCAGAATCCGGAATAACTAGGAATTTAACTGAAAGTTCAGGTGTTCACGACAGGAATGTGGAATGGTCTCCAAATGGAAAATATATTTCATTTATAAGCGACCGTACTGGGGAGGATGAAATCTATATTCAAAATCAAAATGGAAAAGAGGAAGCCATCAAAATCACCTCTGATTCTGATACTTATAAATATAATCCTATATGGTCACCAGATAGTAAAAAACTACTTTGGGGTGATAAAATGGGTCGACTAAATATCGTTGATATTGATAGCAAGAATGTTAAAGTTATTGCTGAAGCTGATGCTTGGGAAATAAGAAGTTATAATTGGTCACCTGATAACCGCTGGGTAACTTATACTCTACCAGAACAATCTACGGTTAGTAAAGTAATGATTTATGATACAAAAACTGGAGATACTCATCAGGTAACCGATAACTGGTATGATGCAGGAAGTTCTGTATTCAGTTCTGATGGAAAATACCTTTTCTTTACTTCCTCCAGAGATTTTAATCCTATTTATAGTTGGACAGAATGGAATCATGCGTATCGTGATATGAGTAAGATTTACTTCGTTACACTTCAAAAATCAACACCATCACCTTTCGAACCCACTAATGATGAAGTAAGTGTAAAAAAAGAGGATAAAAAATCTGACTCTAATAAAAAATCTAAAAAGGATAATTCTAAAGAAGCTGAAGAAAAGGATGAATTCGAAGTGAAAATTGACTTCGATGGTATCCGGGACAGAGTAATTGTACTTCCTGGAAAAGCAGGCAGTTACTGGAATTTAAATCCACTTGATGGAAAGATTTATTATAACTATACAGATAGCAAAACTCGTGGAGCCAAACTTATGATGTATGATTTAAAAAGTCAGAAATCAAATGAGCTTGGAAGTATTGGTAGTTATGTTATTGCTGCTGACAAGAAGAAAATGCTGGTTAATGTGAAAGGTAAATATGCTATTATCAATTTGCCAAATTCTAAAGTTAAGCCTACTGAATTTCTCGACCTTTCCGGAATGAAAGTTATGGTAGACTTAAAAGAAGAGTGGGCACAGATTTATAATGAGTCATGGCGTCAGATGAGAGACTTCTTTTACGCACCTAATATGCATGGTGTAGACTGGAATTCAATAAATAAGAAATATTCTGTCTTGCTTCCTTATGTAAATAACAGAAATGATCTGAATTATGTTATCGGAGAAATGATAGGAGAACTTTCAGTTGGGCATGCTTATGTAAATGGCGGAGATAAACCAAAACCTAAGCGCATTAAAACAGGTTTATTAGGTGCAAAAATAAGTAAAGATGCTAGTGGATATTTTAAAATCGATGAGATACTAAAAGGAGAAAACTGGACAGATGGAAGTAGGTCTCCTTTAACTGAAGTAGGTGTTGACATTAATGAAGGTGATTATATTCTTGAAATCAATGGTAAGTCAACTAAAAATGTCGCTGATATTTATGAGTTACTTGTTGGTAAAGCAGGAAAGAAAATCGAATTAACTTCAAATAGTAAAGCTGAATTATCTGGTTCAAAAAAGAACATAATAGTTCCTATAGCTGATGAATCAGGTTTGTATTACTATAACTGGGTTATGGAAAATACCCGTAAAGTAAGTGAAGCAACCAATGGAGAGGTTGGTTATATCCATATACCAGACATGGGTCCTGGCGGATTAAACGAATTTGTTAAGCATTTCTATCCTCAATTAAATAAGAAAGCCCTTATAATTGATGATAGAGGTAATGGTGGTGGTAATGTTTCACCTATGCTTATTGAAAGGTTGAATCGTGAACTGGCATTATTTGGTATGTCAAGAAACAATGGTGTTAATACCAAACCTGCTCAAATGATACTTGGACCAAAGGTTTTATTATTAGATAACTATTCTGCCTCTGACGGCGATTTATTCCCTTATCAGTTCAAAAAACTAAAAATGGGTACTCTCATAGGTATGCGTTCCTGGGGTGGTGTTGTTGGAATCAGAGGGTCAATGCCATTTATAGATGGTGGAGACCTTAGACGTCCTGAATTCGCACCATTTGATGAAAATGGAAATTGGGTTATAGAGGGCTATGGTGTAGAGCCTGATATTGTTATTGATAATGATCCAGCTAAAGAATATGCTGGTGAAGATCAGCAATTGAACAAAGCTATAGAGGTAATCTTAGAGCAGTTGAAGAACTTTAAACCGCTTCCTGAAATTCCTCCATTCCCAGATAAAACTAAATAATTCATAGATTTACAATAATTATATCGATCAAAAACTCTGTTTGTAAGCATTTACAAACAGAGTTTTTTTTACGTACATTTGTGTAAATCAAATTTTTAAATATGGATTTTGATAGTATTCATAATTTTAGTCTAACTAAATTAAATAGCCCAGATGACTATGAAGGTAGGGTAGAGGCAACTCTGGTTTCACGCAAGGCAGAAGGATCATCCACAAAAGCACTTTTATATGTGCATGGCTTTATTGATTATTTTTTTCATGATAAATTTGCCGATTGGGCCAATAGCATGGGATTTAACTTTTATGCCATTGATCTAAGAAAATATGGCAGATCAATATTGCCTCATCAGAAACCTAATAACTTTAGGGATTATAAAGAATATTTTGAAGATTTCGATTTAGCATTTAAGGAGATACTTGAAATAGAAAATAATACAGAAATTGTACTTTATGGACATTCAACAGGCGGTTTATTAACATCCTTATATGCCCATCATCAAAGAGATAACAGTAAAATAAGGTCTCTTATATTAAATAGTCCTTTTTTTGAATTTAATAATCCACCCGCATTAATGGCAATGATACCATTAATTTCTGCTTTAGGAAAATTATTTCCAAACATAAAATCACCAGAAGGGCTAAAGAAAGGATACGCAGAGAGTTTGCATCTTGACTATAACGGAGAATGGGACTTTAACCTGGAATATAAACCTATCGAGGGCTTTGAATTGAATTTGGGCTGGATAAGTGCAATTCATCGCGCTCAGAAAGAAGTACAAAATGGGTTGGATATCAAATGCCCGGTTTTAGTAATGTATTCTGACAAAAGTGTTAAACCAGGCAATTATATTGAGAGTATGCACACTGCGGATGCTGTATTAGATGTGAAGCACATTGCAAAATATGCCAAAGTACTTGGAGATGATGTTGTGGAAAAAGAAATAATTGATGGAATTCATGACCTTGTACTGTCACAAAAAACTATAAGAAACAGGGTCTATGATACTATGAGTGAATTTATATCAGAGAAATTGCAGTAACTGAGATTATGCCTGGGCAGTTGGCCCACCCATTGTAAATGGTGGTAAACCACCGTCTTTTGGCTCTTTAATAGGGCCATTTAATGCTTCAAATTTTCTAATATTATCATGTAAAGCCTTATAAAGACGTTTTGCATGCTCGGGAGTTAAGATAATTCTGGATTTTACTTTTGCTTTTGGAGCACCAGGCATTAATTTAACAAAGTCAACAATGAATTCTGACTGAGAATGAGAAATAATTGCCAGATTTGAATAAATACCTTCCGCAATTTCTTCACTTAATTCTATATTCAATTTGTTTTTATTCTTGTTTTTATCTTCCATGGTAATATTTATTAAAAAAAGGCTGTCAATATGGTATAAATCACCTAATTGACAGCCTTTA
>PKTD01000285.1 GCA_002869315.1 Marinilabiliales bacterium
GTCCGTAATAATAAAAGTGCAGTCCTCCCTGGAGTTTCTGCCACCTTTACTTTCATTAAGCCAATTAGCAGAATCCATAATATCTTTCAGAAGTTTTTTATTATTAGTAATTGTAATCTCAACTGTATCAATAACATCCATACAATTATATGAGTCATCTACAAAGCGTCCCATTTGATCGTCCCAGTAAATTTCTTTTGATTCGTACGAGTTGATCGTAATTGGATCATTACTGCCATAAACAGTATATAATTTAATGATGATTGTTTCTGAAGATTTGTTCTCAATGGTTTTGGTAAAGGTTGTTCCGCCCTCACATGAAGCCATCAGTAAAACTATAATAATAACCGTATAACTCAATAAATTTTTAATCACCGACTTATTTTTATTCATTTCTAAAATTAATTATACTCTATAGATTGTAAATTAAGTCAAGGGTTGCCTGAGTTTATTTTTTTTAAAAATTATCTTTTAATTAAAATAACTAAATTGGTAGAAATCAAAAAAATATGTTATAATAGTTTGTCATTTATATTTAACTAATGATTAATTGAAAACATTTTTTGCCTTTACTAAAATTAACGACAGTTAAAATAAAAAAGGCAGCAAATCAAGGATTTACTGCCTAATATATCGCCAGATATAATTTAATTATTTCTTAATCTTTGAGATTTTATTCTCATTGATATATGCAAATATAGCAACTATTGCAATTGTTGCAACCGAATAATAAACAAAACTTGGTATTGGTACAGGATCACCGGCTGCATATGAATGTAAACCAGACAAATAGTAGTTAACACCAAAATAAGTCATTATTATTGAGAAGAAACCTATTACAGATGCAAAATTGAAACTGAATTTGCCCTGTAGGCCTGGAATCATTCGCATATGAAGTATAAATGAATAAACGAGTACACTAATCAGCGCCCATGTTTCTTTAGGGTCCCATCCCCAATAGCGGCCCCAACTTTCGTTTGCCCATACACCACCGAGGAAGGTACCAACAGTTAGCATATATAAACCTGCTATCATTGCTTTTTCGCTAATAGCCGATAGTTCTTCTATATGACCATTTATCTTAATATAGTTCTGGACTTTACGCGTAATCATTAATATCAGGTTGATGAAACCAAGAAGCATTGAAAGAGCCAGGAATCCGTAACTGGCAGTAATTATGGAAACGTGTATTGTCAGCCAGTAGGATTTAAGAACAGGAACTAGATTAGTTATTTCAGGGTTCATCCAACTGAGGTGAGCTACCATAAGAATAATTGATGCCAGAATAGTAGTAGCAGATATAGTCATGCTGGATCGGCGTGCAAAGAAAACTCCTGCCAGCATTACCACCCATGCTATGTATATCATTGATTCATAACCGTCACTCCATGGCGCATGACCTGATATATACCAACGCATTGCCAAACCTGCAGTTTGAAGGATAAAACCTATTACAATCAATACGAAGAATACTTTTAAAACAACCTTTACCCATCTGCTTGGTTTAAATAATTCAACAAAAGAGAATATTATCATTATTAATCCTAACAGGCTGTAAATATTTCCAAGTCGGTTGAATATATCCATTTTGTTGTAGGTAATTTCCAGGCTCCTTTTCGAATCAGATGGAATGATATCAGCAGCAAATTTATGTTGATAGTCATCCATACCTTTTACCAATTGGCTAGCGAGAATCAAGTTGTTCTCTGTTAGAGCATTTAAATACTCAGGTATCACTCCTGCTACAAAATTTGAGTCGGCCTGACGTAATCCTCTGATTTTATCACCTGGACCATACCATGGTTTATGAGAGTCGTTTGGGTCGGGGAGTAATTTTAAAAATGATTGAGTGAACACCATATAAGCAACGTTCAGTCTTTCGTCAACAGAAATTAGTTCTTTTTCGAAAGTACCTCTTTCTGCTGGTTTTAGTGAATAGGCTCTGTTAACTTCATTGCTGAGTTTATATGTTCCCTCATTCATATTAATGAAATCAAGATAGGCAGCACGCTTACCACTAATACCTAGTAATTCTTTTACTTTATCATGCTTGACTTTTATTATTGGTGCATTTTGCCATTGTACAGGATAAGCCATCATGCTGAGTATCACTTCATCAGAATTAAGTCCGTACAGGCTACTTTTTCCACCACTGATTTTTCTGAGGAATTCACTACTTATAGTGTTAAAAGGTGCAAGTCGTCCCTGTTGCTGTATTAGTAGTTTGCTAAACTTTTTTGCCTGTTCTTTATTTACATGAGGAATCTTTTCTTCTTCGAAAGTATGTGAATGTTGTGCTTGAAGTTGTGCTCCGGCAAAAAGCATTGTTATGGTAATTATGGAAGCAGCAACCTTTCTATGTTTCTTAATAACCTTACTTAGCAGGGCAAAACGTGATTTTTTATCTAATAATGCAAGTATCATTCCCAATGCCATTATTAAATACCCAATATAAGTAACTGTAGTACCCCAGAAGTCATGGTTAACTGATAGTATGGTTCCTAATTCATCTCTGTCGTATGATGATTGGAAGAAGCGGTAACCTCTGTGATTCAGTACATTATTCATAAATATTCTTCTTTGTTACTGTATTCCTTCTTCCTGATCAATCAGTACAACTTCACTTGCATAGGATGAAGGACTCCTTGATCCGGGGTATCTATCGAGTTGAAAATCAAGTAACTTCAAAGCAAAAGGAAGTTGAATAATTTTCGATCCGTAAGTAATATATATGTCGCTGCCATTTAGACTAAAGGTAGATGCTTTGCCTTGGTAACCTTTACCTCCTCTAACAACAACTTCTGTTTTCTCACCTTCAGATTCTGCCTCTACTACTAAAGCATTTTCATAATTCATATCATTTCCTCCATAGGAAACTAGTTGCTGTTTTGCACTTGGGTATAAGTTTCTTACTACCAGACTTAAATCATCTAATTTATATAAAAAGCCTTGAGAGAAATTACTCCAGTTACCAGGATATATGGAATCCATTGGAGTACCTGTCATAGCCATAGTTGAGATGGTTTCGTGAGGGTTAATTTGCATAAATCCATTATTCAATTTGATGTTAATGGCATTCTCCAAAGTATTATCGCTGAAATTGACCGTATATGGTCCCACTTGTTTCACATCACCATATCTTATAATATTTGATACTCTGCCTGATCCGCCGTATGATGTAACAAGGTCTAAATAAGGATACCCTCCCTCTTCAACTTCCACAAGAGTTTCTTTTGCATTTGGTATATATTGAACAGACTTAAAGTGATACTTCTTGCCATCAACATTCATGCTCTGACTAAAGTCGCCAACGCTAAATGCTGACATCAATACACTTTGAGATGATCTAACTTCCTTATTCCCATTTACAATTTTTACGTCTACATAGGTCTTGTCTGACATAATTGTTGATGACATAGCGCCTTCCCTTATGTGCATAGTACCCTCATAACTTATAAAGCGGGTAATGCCGGCACCTATCAAAACAATAATAAAAGATATGTGGAAAATCAATATAGTTAGTTTGGATTTTGTCCACATTTTATAGGTAAAAATATTTCCTACCAGATTTATTGCCAGCAATATTAGTAAGATGTTAAACCAGGTAGCATTGTAAACCAGAGCTTTTGCACCGGCAGTCCCGAAGTCATTTTCAACAAATGTTGCGACTGCCAGTGATGCAGCAAAAATGATGATTAAATAACCCATGGTTTGCATGGAAATTAATATTTGAAGTATTTTTTTCATCTTATATAGTTTTTTTATTTGCAATTATTTAATAAATATCTTACTCAGGATAACTAATTCTTATATCCAGAGCTCCAACTCCAAATTTCGTTATCGAAGCCATTTGATTTTCAGTGTTTTCGTAATTATCAAGTTCTTTTATAATTTCATTTTTTAGAACTCCGTTTCCTACTCCATGTATGTAGGTAACCTTATTGTATTCAGCAGCTATAGCACTGTCGAGCGTTTTTTTGAAATAGTCTTTTTGATATAATAACATATCGCTACTACTCATGCCACTGATATTATCAACGAGTTCAGCAATGTGCAAGTCAACTGTTGCCTCTCCAACTGCAGTACGGTGCTTCTCAATTAGTGGCTTATCTTTTAAAGCCTCGGCTACTGATGCCTTAGTTTTGGAGCCAAATTTCTTTTCACTGTCACTTCCTGAAACCGTCTCCAGTGATGATTCGTTGGTGATGTTTAAAATAAGTGCTTTTTCTTGCAATAATGAGTTCGACTTATAACTTCCTTCTTTGAAGAAGCGGTTGACTTTAAGATCGATGGACGAATGTAAAGGATAATATAACTTTTGGGGAGAGTCGCTGTGAAATAACACTTGTATATATCCATTGGTCCAGTTTTCTAATTCCTCACGGCTTATGGTATCGATAACTATTTTTGAATTTGGAGGAACTGAACTGAAATCAACACCTTCCAGAGAGTTGTTAATCTCAAAGAAGAGGCTATACAAAATATCGTAGGAGGTATGGTTTATAAGGTATACATCCAGACTGCCAGTAAGGAGCCATTGCTGATCATGTGGCTCAAAAGCCAGGTAAATACCTTTCTCTTCACGAATATTTCCCCATGGATTAATATCGCTTATGCTATTGTCTTCCTCTTCCTGTTTAATTTCTTCTTTAACAGATGTTTTGGAAGGCTGATTAAACGAAAAAAGATTGTCGGTTTCTTCCTTTTCTACCGACCTCTGGTCGATGATAAGTTCTGATGACAAAACAGGTAGTTCAAAACCATCGGCAGTTTCTACTTTAACTAGTTTACTATCGATTATTTTTGTTACTGTTCCACCTCCACTTTCGTTCAGGAAATTTACCTTATCACCTACTTTAAATCTCATTCTTCACATTTGGTATAAATCGATCAAATTTACACTTGACCTTCAATAAAAATTAGCAGCAAATTTACTTTTTATTTACTTATTTATTACCATTTAGAAAGAATAAAGAGGTTTTAGTATATGATTTATATCACAAAAAAACCCGCCTCGAAAAAGAAGCAGGTTAAATGATGATTTATGTCAACGGAATCAACTATATTGATTCTGTTTCTACCACTTTTGCCAGTAAATCGGCATAAGGTAGAATAAGAAATTTTTTGCCTTCGAAGTCAAATTCATTACCGGCAAATTTTTTATAGAAAACTATATCACCTGTTGATATGGCTGGATTTTCAATATTACCTATAGCAACTACTTTTGCATGCTGAGGTTTTTCCTTCGCAGTGTCTGGGATAATAATTCCTGATTCTGTCTTTTGTAATGATGTGTCCTCTGAAATATCCAGTAAAACGTTTTCATTTAAAGGTTGTAACTATTTCATATTTATAATTTTATGTTATTATTTTTCTAATTAATTCCAAGCAGCGAATTTATACGATTTTTGTCAAATCCAACTATAATTTGTCCTGCTATATCTGTTTGAGGTACTCCTTGTTGCCCACTCTTTTTAACCATCTCAGCAGCAGCGTTTTGGTCCTTAGAAACATCAACATCTGAATACTTTATGCCATTCTCATCAAGATGCCTTTTTAAGGTCGTACACCAACTGCAAGAAGGAGTACTGTAAACAGTCACTTTCTTTTGTGTTTTAGGCTTTTCAGTAGACGAGGATGTATATAATGAACTTTCAAAAAGCGATTTGTAAAATTCTTCTGTATTACATCCTTTCTCTGCTTTAATAAATTTATTTCCTTTGAAAACTAGAAGTGATGGAGCTGAGTTTATTCCATAATTTTCATGTATATCTCTTACTTTGTTTACATCGACAGTCATTACATCCATATTGTTATGACTTTCCAGCACTTTAGTCAAACTTCTATAACTACAATCGCTCAATTCTGAACCCTTTTTATAGATTAGAAGATAATTATTTGAGTTTGCTTTAAGTTTTGAAAGCATTTCATCGTGTGATTTTATTTCTATTAAGGCCATTTTTAATTTTTTGTTCTTGCATTTCAAATGCTGTACCATACCATGTTTGCTGACAAAATTGCTTATCATGACATGGATGTCAGTTATTTAAATTTATAAAAACATAAAAAATTAATCGGTTTATGAAATATTGTCCTTTTTAGTAGATATAAGGGATTAGTTTTTTGGTGGTTTTTTTGTATTCTTTATATCCTTCGAAATGCTTAAGAAGTTGCTTCTCTTCAAATTCAATTTTAATGATTAGAACAGTTGTAAGAATAAATAAAACTGCTAACCTATAGTAGGAAAATGATTCTGCTACCAGAGGAATTATTGCAACAATCTGAGCCGTATACATGGGATGTCGAATTATGCGATAGGGTCCACTGGTGATTAGCACTCCTCCTGTTTTAATTAGCGGACGTATATTAAAATTGCCAGGTTTCATAATATAAATCGCTAATAAACCAAGAAATATACCTGCTATTTCAATTAAAAATCCATTAATACTATCAGCAATAATTGGTCCGGAAACAAGTAGGTAAAATAAACTTAAAAGTTGGATAGTTGTTAATATAGTAGGATATATGTTCTTTTTTGAAATCATAAGAAAAACCGGCCACGGGAAAATTAATCAGTGCAAGTAGAGAGGAATTCTCGAACCGCAGCCGGTATGCAAATTTATGGATTTTAAATTAAGTATTTTAAAAAATCACATTTATTTTGTAATAAATGAAATTAATTTGGACTCATACTTTTTGATATATTTTAATTGATTGCTTTTAATTATTAAACCCCAAAACATTTTTTAAGAAAATTGTTAATTTAGAAACATTCAATGTTTTTGATGTAGTTCTGCTTATTAACTTTGTTGTTTTTAAAACAATAGATAATTAATAAAAATTATAAATATGTCTGAGAACAAAGCCTCTGTTGGTAACCGCGAAATTGGTACTAAATCAGATTGTTATGTTGAAATGGAACTGCTTAGTTCGGGCGGTATTCAGTTAGAACTAAAAAGCAAGGTAGCCAGTTTGTTTGGTAAATCAATTACTAAACTTGTCAATGATATATTAGCCTTTTACAAGGTGGATAATGCCCATATATATTTAGAGGATAAGGGTGCTGTTGATTTTGTTTTGGCTGCCAGAATAGAAGCCGCTATAAGGCAATTGAAGAAGACTGACAAAGAGTATTTATTACCACAACTGAAAGAAAATAAACTTCCCACAAAAAAGGATATTTTCAGAATTTCCCGCTTATATCTGCCTGGTAATACTCCAAAACTTATGCTCAATGCTGGTATTCATAAACCCAATGGATTAATTTTAGATTTAGAAGATGCTGTTTCACCTAATAAAAAATATGAGGCTCGTTTTATTGTAAGAAATGCTTTGAGAAACCTTAATTTCTATGGTGCCGAACGTATGGTAAGAATAAACCAGGGAGATATGGGACTGGAAGATCTTAGGTTTATCGTTCCACACTATGCAAACCTTATCTTAATTCCAAAATGTGAGAGCAAAGAGGATATAATTCGTGTTGATGATGAAATACAAAAACTTAAGAAACAATTTAGTATAGAAAATGACATCTGGCTTATGCCAATTATTGAAAGTGCTAAAGGAGTATTAAATGCATATGATATAGCCTCAGCTTCAAAAAATATAAGTTCAATGGCTATTGGTTTGGAGGACTATACTGCCGATTTGGGCGTTCAGCGAACAGATGAAGCAACAGAATCGTTCTTTGCAAGAAATATGCTGGTGACCGCAGCAAGAGCAGCAAGTATACAAGCAATAGATTCAGTATTTTCTGATGTTTCCAATATGGAAGCGCTGGCACTTAATGTTCAGAAATCAAAAGGCCTTGGATTTGATGGAATGGGATGTATTCACCCACGTCAAATTCGTGTTATTCATGAAAACTTTGCACCAACGGTAAAAGAAATTGATAAGGCTAAAAGAATCTATCTAGCATTTCTCGAAGCAAAGGAAAAAGGGCTTGGAGTAGTCTCATTAGGAACAAAAATGATTGATGCTCCTGTAGTTAAACGTGCTGAAACTACCATCAGAATAGCAGAGGAAACAGGTATTCTCGAGAAAAACTGGAGATCAGAATAAAAGTTAATTTTAAGGGCTTAAATCCTAAAAAATAAATTTATTGAAATGAAAAAATACGATAAACTTATAACAAATGCTGCCGGCAGAGTAGTTCCAACAATAATAAATGGAGAAAAACATATCCCATTTATGGGGGTCGGAAAGTATAAACCCACTGGAAGGAAGTATGCTCCTCCCATTTCAACATGTGCTGATTATCCGGAAGATGGTAATAAACTATTACCAGGATTGAAGGATGCTCTAATAAAAGCTGTATTAAAAGATGGAATGACAATTTCTACTCATCATCATTTTCGTAACGGTGATTTAATTGCAAACCAGATATTTGACATAGCTAATGAGTTGGGTGTAAAAGATTTACGCTGGTATCCTTCGGCATCATTTCCATGTCAGGAACACCTCATAAAATACCTGGAAGATGGAACGATTAACAGAATTGAGGGTAGTATGAATGGCCCTTTGGGAAGGTTTGCTTCTCTTGGAAAAATGAAAGGTCTTGGTGTCTTAAGATCACATGGTGGCAGATATCAGGCTATTCAGGATGGAGAAGTAAAAATAGATATCGCTGTTATTGCTGCTCCAACTGCTGATGCTTTTGGGAATGCCAATGGTGTAAATGGTGATGCTGCATGCGGCTTGCTTGGCTTTGCTCTTGGTGATTCACAATATGCTGATAAAGTTATAGTAGTTACCGATAATCTGGTCCCATTTCCCGCAATACCATGGCAAATACATGGTAACTATGTCGATTATGTAGTAGAAGTTGATAAAGTAGGACTGCCAGAAAAAATTGTTTCAGGTACTACCCAAATAACTAAAAGTCCCGACAGATTGTTAATAGCTGAAATTACAGCCCAATTTTGTGAAGAAGCAGGATTAATATATGATGGATTTTCCTATCAGGCAGGAGCTGGTGGAACGGCACTTTCAATAGGTAATTATTTTGGAGATATACTAAGAAAAAATAATTGGAAAGCAAGTTTTATAAGAGCAGGAAGTAATAAATACCCTGTTGAATTACTGGAAGATGGTGTAGTTGGTTATATACTTGATGGTCAAACATTCGATCATGAAGGCATTAGAAGCATGCGTGAAAATCCTAATCATGTTAATACTTCTCCCTTTACTTCTTATAATTATCATGGAAAAGGAAATTTTGCATCCTTGGTAGATATTGTTGTTTTAGGAGCTACCGAAGTAGATGTAAATTTCAATGCTAATGTTGTTTCACACTCAGATGGTTATCTTTTACACGGAATTGGCGGTTGGCAAAATACTTTATTCGGAAAAACCACAATTATGCCAATCCCTTTATTTAGAGACCGTATTCCTGTAATTCGTGATGAAGTAACAACTTTGTGTGCTCCGGGAGAAATGATAGATGTAATTGTTACTGAAAGAGGTATAGCCATTAATCCCCTGAGAAAAGATCTTATAGAAAAAACAAAAAACTCTGGCTTAACAATTAAAACCATTGAGGAATTAAAAAAAGAGGCAGAAGATATTTGTGGCGTACCTGAAAAACCGAACCTTAGCGATGAAATCATTGCGGTTATTAAGTGGGTAGACGGTACTGTTATAGATTCTGTTTATAAGGTTATCGAATAAAAAAAAAGCCCTCATATGAGGGCTTTTTTTTTATTCGATAACCTTA
>PKTD01000086.1 GCA_002869315.1 Marinilabiliales bacterium
AACTGGTTAATGAATAAGTACCAGGCAGATCAACAATATTGAATTTATATCCATTATGTTTAAAAACTGCCTTCTTTGCATCTACAGTAATACCTCCATAATTTCCTACTTGTTCATGTGAATTAGAAGCATGATTAAAAAGTGTTGTTTTACCACAGTTAGGGTTTCCAACCAATGCAACATTAATAGTTTTAGGTCGATTAATTTTTATGATATTTAGAGACTCTTCAAGCTGCAGACTATTAGCAAAGTCATCTTTTGACTCAGGCCTTACAAAATCTGAATGTACTTCTATTAGGTTTGCTTCAGAGCGTCTCAGGGATACCTCATATCCCATAATATTGTATTCAATTGGGTCTTTTAATGGAGCATTTTTAATGACAATAACCTGTTTGCCAACAACGAAGCCCATTTCGATTATTCTTTTACGAAATGCACCTCTTCCTCTTACTTTAGAAATTATTGCTTTTTCACCACTTTTTAGTTCGGCCAGTGTCATCTTTGTACTCAGAATTTAGGCTGACAAAATAACTAAAACAAGCCGTTAGTTTTAATACCTAAATGTGGTTAATATTATATTAAATCAGTCCGAATGGAGACTCTGTCGCAGTATCATCTATTTGCTTTTCATAAAGCAGATGGTGTAATCTGGGCATTATGTTAGCAATTCGATAACCCCAGTGTGATTCAAACAGTAATTTGCATTCTGATATTGCATTTTGTCGAGCTACAAATGTATTTTTCTGGTATAGCAAAATAAAATCTTTCATATCCTGATAAATGTCTGAAAGATTTTCTGCCAAACTAGCTTTTAAAGGTTCATCTTCATTAACATGCTGAGGATCAATTAACCAAAATTCATCATCCTTCATGAATTTATCTCTCAGCATTGTAAAAATTGTTTCCCAGTTCTCAGCGGTTACAAATCGCTCATTTGCATCAGGATCTTCAACTTCGATATCAGGAAGCAATGAACCTTTTAAGTAAAGCAAGGGGCAAATACGGTTTACAAAGTCGAGAACACCTTTTTTCGACTTCTTTTCACATGTATCCAGATAATGACAAAATTCATTGGCTACAGTAAGCATTTCAAGTATCGATTTGCTGATCGTTATGTCATTGTCGTAATTCGCCATAATATTAACTTGTTATTATCAATTCTATAGTCCAAGTTCCTTTACAATATTATCAATTCTTGATTGCAATTCTGTATTTATCTCATCATATTCATCTATGGACTTTAGCGTGCCTTTTAAACCAAAGTAAAATTTAATTTTAGGTTCTGTACCTGAAGGTCTTACACTTACTTTACTTCCATCTTCTGTAAAGAACTGCAGAACATTAGATTTTGGTAAATCAATTGTTGTGGTTGTATTATTAACTAAATCAATGGTTTGGCTTTTTTGGTAATCTTTGATAGTTATAATTTTTGATCCGCCCATTTCTTTTGGAGGATTATTTCTGAATCCTGCCATAATGCTTTGGATCTCTTCTGCTCCAGACTTACCTTTTCTAACTACTGAAATAAGTTTTTCCTTATAGAAGCCATGTTCTACATAGATTTCTTTTAGGAGGTCCAGCATTCCAATACCATTGTTTTTGGCCCATGCAGCAGTTTCTGCAATCATTGCACATGAAATTACCGCATCTTTATCACGAACAAAGTCACCAACCAAATAGCCGTAACTCTCTTCACCACCACCGATAAAATCTTCTTTTCCCTCTAATCTTTTAATGATATCCGCAATGTATTTAAAGCCTGTTAATACATCATAATGCTTTACAGAATATTTATTTGCAAGATCAATTAGTAATTCAGAAGTGACAATGGTTTTTACTATAAACTCTTTTCCTTTGAGTTTACCATTTTCATTCCACTTTGTAAGCAGATAATTAATTAGTAATGTTGCTGCCTGATTACCATTCAGCAAGATAAAATCATCACCATTTTTAACCGCAATACCAACTCTGTCAGAGTCAGGGTCGGTAGCCATAACCAACTCACCACCAATGTTTTTGGCTTTTTCTATAGCAAGGTGCAGTGCAGCACTTTCTTCCGGATTTGGAGATTTAACAGTAGGGAAATCGCCATTACCAAATTTCTCACTTTGTTCTTCAACTGTATGAACATTTTTAAAACCAAATTCTTTTAAAACTTCAGGAACAAGTTTTACTCCGGTGCCATGAATTGGGGTAAAAACAATGTTTAAATCGTTTTGTTTTGCAATAATTTCAGGTGAAAGCGATAAGCTCTTTATATTTTCGATATAAATCTTATCGAAATCATCATTTAATATTTGTATTAACTCCGGATTCCCGTTGAAGTTAACCTCATCTATATCATTTATATTATTTACTTCCTCAATAATGTTTTTGTCGTGAGGGCTAATTATTTGACCACCATCATCACAATAAGCTTTATAACCATTATATTCTTTCGGATTATGAGAGGCTGTGATAACAATACCACCCTGACAACCAAAATGACGAATCGCAAATGAGAGTTCAGGCGTTGGTTTTAAATTTTCAAACAAAAAAACTTTTATACCATTAGCTGAGAAAACATCTGCAGTAATTTGAGCAAAGTATTTACTATTGTTTCTACTGTCAAAGGCTATTGCAACTTTTATCTGATTCAAATCTGGAAAGTTTTTTCTCAAATAATTAGAAAAACCCTGAGTTGCCGAACCTACAGTGTACTTATTCATTCTATTGGATCCGACCCCCATAATGCCTCGTAAACCACCAGTACCAAACTCCAGATCGCGATAAAATGATTCGATTATTTCATCCGGGTTATTTTCTATTAAATCCTTTATAGTTTTTTTTGTTTCTTCATCGTAATTGCCTTCAAGCCATATATTTGCCTTGTTCATTACATTTTCGTCAATCTTTGTATTCATTATGTATTATTTTATTCTTTCAATCATTAATTTTAAACTGTCCAGCCAATATGGAATGTCAATACCAAAATCATTTATTATCTTGGATTTATTCAGAACACTGTAAAAAGGTCTTGGGGCCTTAGCAGGAAAGTCCTTCGACTCTATAGGATTAATTTTACAATCTATCTTATTGATTTGCATTATAGTTTTTGCAAAATCGTACCAACTTATAACTCCTTGATTACTGTAGTGGTAAGTGCCTGTTTTTGTTCCTACAGCACAAACCATAATAGCTTTTGCCAAATCAGCAGCAAAAGTTGGGGTACCAACCTGATCGACTACAACGCCTAATTCGTCTCTTTCATTACCAAGTCGCATCATAGTTTTTACAAAGTTATTTCCATAATTTGAATATAACCATGATGTTCTGATAATCACATAATTATCAATATTTTCTTTAAGGACTTTTTCACCTTCAAGTTTTGTAATTCCGTAAAACGAATTTGGTTCTGTTGAATCAGTTTCGACATAAGGTTTGTGATTAGTTCCGTCGAATACATAATCAGTTGATATATGAATAAGACGAACCTCATATTTATTACAGGCCTGAGAAAGTATTTTAACTGCATCAGCGTTAACCAACATTGCCAAATCCCTGTCATCTTCTGCCTTATCAACAGCTGTGTATGCAGCACAATTTAAACAAACATCTACTGAATTAGAAGATATATATTGTTCTACTTCACTTTTTTTTGTTAAGTCAAGTTCTTGAATGTCAGTGAATAGAAAATTAAAACCAGGATACTCTTCTTTTATTGCATTAATTTCCGATCCTAATTGACCATTAGCTCCTGTTACTAGTATATTAGCCATTTTCCTTTAGTAAGTTGTCAAAGAAGTTAATTGTCTTTTTAAGTCCGGTTTCCAAATTAATTGTAGGCTCCCATCCAAGTTTTTCTTTGGCAAGACTGATATTTGGCTGTCGTTGCAAAGGATCATCAGAAGGAAGAGGATAAAATTTAAGTTTAGATTTACTATTGGTTAGTCGAATTACATTTTCAGCCAGTTCTTTAATAGTAAACTCACCAGGATTTCCAATGTTTACAGGTCCAATAAAGTCATCAGCAGTTGCCATCATCCTTATCATACCTTCAACCAAATCGTCAACATATTGAAAACTTCGGGTTTGTGATCCGTCGCCAAAAATTGTAATATCTTCATTTTTAAGAGCTTGAATGATAAAGTTTGAAACAACTCGGCCATCATTGGGGTGCATACGTGGTCCATAGGTATTAAAAATTCTAATAATTTTAATCCTCACATCGTTCTGATCATGATAATTCATAAATAGGGTTTCAGCAACACGCTTTCCCTCATCATAACATGAGCGGACTCCTATTGGATTAACATGGCCCCAGTAATCTTCTGTTTGATGATGTACCTGAGGATCGCCATAAACCTCACTTGTTGAGGCTTGTAGAATTTTTGCTTTAATCCGTTTTGCTAAACCAAGCATATTAATAGCTCCCATTACTGAAGTTTTAACAGTCTTAATACCATTATACTGATAATGAACAGGCGATGCGGGACAAGCAAGATTAAAGATCTCATCAACTTCAATAAAGAAAGGCATAGTTACATCGTGACGAATTACTTCGAAATAAGGGTTATCCATAAGATGAACAATATTTCGTTTTTGTCCGGTAAAATAATTGTCCAGTGAAATGACCTCATTACCTTCATTCAATAGTCTTTCACATAGGTGTGAGCCTAGAAAACCGGCTCCACCGGTTACTAATATTCTTTTCATATATTAAAGTTTTAAATGTATGCTCAATAATCAGATTCCGATGCCGAAATAGTCAAATCCTTCTGAGCGTAACTCTTTAACATCATATACATTACGTCCATCAAATATTATTTTTTTGGCTAGTAGTTTCGACATTACATTAAGATTTGGGAATTTAAATTCCGGCCATTCGGTAACCAGGAATAGTCCATCAGCATCTATTAATGCTTCATATTGATCTTTACAATATTCTATTTTATCTCCTAAAATTCTATGTGCTTCATCCATAGCAACAGGATCGTAAGCTTTAACTTTAGCACCTTGTTCAAGAAGTTTATCAATAATAACTAATGATGGTGCTTCACGCATATCGTCGGTTTGAGGTTTGAAGGAAAGTCCCCATACAGCGAATGTTTTTCCTTTCAAATCTTTATTGAAATATTTCATTGCTTTTGCAAAAAGCACCGATTTCTGACGATTGTTTACATTTTCTACAGCTTTTAAAACTTCCAGGCTATATCCAAATTCATCGGAAGTTCTGATAAGTGCTTGTACATCTTTTGGAAAACAAGAACCACCATAACCTGTTCCCGGATATATAAAGTATTTTCCTATTCTTCTATCTGTTCCAATACCTTTACGAACCATATTAACATCTGCACCAACAATTTCACATAGATTAGCGATGTCATTCATAAAACTTATTTTAGTAGCCAGCATTGAGTTTGCTGTATACTTTGTCATTTCTGCTGACACTATATCCATAAAAATAACAGGATGGCCATTCATGGTAAAAGGTTTATATAGTTTATCCATAATTTTTTTAGCCTTCTCTGAATCAACACCCACAACAATTCTGTCAGGTTTTAGGAAGTCATCTACTGCAGCACCCTCTTTGAGAAACTCAGGATTTGAAGCAACATCAAAACCAATGTTAGAACCTCTTTCTTTAAGAGTATCTGTCATAACTTTTCTCACTTTTTCAGCAGTTCCTACAGGTACTGTGCTTTTTGTAACCATCAATACATAATCGTTCATGTTTTCAGCAACCTCTTTAGCTACTTGTAAAACATATTTAAGGTCGGCACTACCATCTTCGTCTGGCGGAGTTCCCACTGCTCCAAATACAACACTAACGCCATCAAGGGATTCCCCAATTTTTGTGCTAAAATGTAGTCGGCCTGATCTTACATTTCGTTCTACCATTTCTTCCAATCCAGGCTCATAAATTGGAATAATGCCTTTATTTAGATTAGTTATTTTTTTTTCATCAATATCAACGCATGTTACATCAATACCTACTTCTGCAAAACATGTTCCGGTAACAAGTCCTACATATCCTGTACCAACTATAGTTATTTTCATAAATTATAAATTATTGGTTTTAAACAAATTTAATACTTTTTCCTAAGTATATAACAAACTGTAAATCATATTTTATACGAAAGGCTTAAGCCAAACGATTCTTTGAGTTGTAATCTGGGGCCTTCAGATACCAATGTTTTCTCTCCATCAATAAGTTCATATTCAGAAATCATTGTATTGTGATCATATTTTAAATGGATGTAAAATACAGATGAAAATAACTTATTAATATTAAACACTATCCTTGTATCCCAATCCACATCTATATTCCACCTATTATCTTTATTATAGTCGGTATAATTATTATATAGGCTCAATGTTGTACGCAGATCAATATTTTCCATCAACTTAGCTTTGTATGTTGAAAGTACTTTAATACCCACTTCACTAAGTAATTTTTCGCCTGGTATTAAAATATTACCAGCAGTATCAACAATTGCTTTTTTTACTCCATATGCTCCTTTATTGGCTAATTCTTGATTTAATACCATAGTTAGTTTACCGGCTATAGGACTAAAATAAACCTGAAAGTCCTTTTTAGGTTTGTATTTTAAGCCGATTGAGATATTGGCATATCCAGGAGCCATAAAGGTAGAAATGAGAGTGGAATCATCAGGATATTTATATCCGTTTGCAAATTGCGATTTGAATGTTAGCAATCCAGTTAGATGGAGGTGCTCCACCGCCTCATGATTAGCCGACCATAAAAAATCAAATAGATCATCTGTTTTTTCAACTCTTTTATCTATATATCCAACAAGTCCGAATGCCACTTTACCCTGATGTTCATAAGTAAATCTGTCTTGTTTATAAGACATATCGTATTCAGTGCTTACTTTGGCCGAGAGCGAGGATTCACCACCAGATGCCCAGTTAACAAAAGCAATCTGATTTACTGTCAGCATATTAAGAGAATTAAACTCCCAGGGATTAGTAGTGTCGGACTGAACGGTATCATTTGGTTGGTTACCGTAAGCCAATACCGAAAACTGTATAAAACTAATTAGTATTATTAAATTACTGAATTTCAAAACTCTATACTATTTTTGTTTACTTAAGCCATTTATCTAACCAGTTAAAATAAACTCTTTGCCACAGTATTGCGTTTTGAGGTTGTAATATCCAGTGATTTTCATCAGGAAAGTATAGATATTCGGCTGGTACACCTCTTAGAATTGCAGCATTAAATGCTGTCATTCCTTGCGTAACCACTACTCTATAATCTTTTTCGCTATGAATTACCAGAATTGGGGTATCCCAATTTTGAACCAGTTTGTGGGGTGAATGTGCATAAGCTTCCTGTGCTACTTCATTGTCCTTATCCCAGAAGGCACCACCTTTATCCCAGTTTTCGAACCACATTTCTTCGGTTTCCAGATATTGTGCCTCTTCATTAAAAATACCATCATGAGCAATAAATGCTTTAAATCTTTTTTCATGAATACCTGCCAAATAATAAACGGCATAACCTCCTGCGCTAGCTCCAACAGCTCCTAATTTATCTTCATCAACAAATGGCTCTTTTGCCATCTCATCAATTGCTGTAAGATAGTCCTGCATACTTTTTCCGTGATAATCACCTGAAATTTGCTCTTGCCATGCCTGACCAAATCCGGAAACTCCTCTTCGTGCCGGAGCAACAATAATATAACCATTTGCCGCCATAAGCTGATAATTCCAACGATAGTGGAAACTCTGACTTAATGGACCTTGGGGGCCGCCTTTACAATATAAAAGAGTAGGATATTTTTTGTTTTTATCGAAATGAGGTGGATATATCACAAATACCTGCATTTGCTCACCGTCAGCAGTAGTCATCCATCGTTCCTCAGTTTTACCCATGCTTAATTTGCCAAGTAATTCTTTATTGGTAAATGTAATTTGCTCAGCCTCACCAGTTTTTTCTTTTATGCTAAAAATTTCTGTAGGTAATGACATTGTTTGCTTGGTAGCAATCAGTTTTTTGTTTGCCTCAGCTACACTTCTGTAATCATGAAGGCCTTCAGTTATTTGCTTAATATCACCTTTTTTGATATTGTAAGAATATACTTGGAATGCTCCATGCCAGTCGCTGGTAAAATATATCTTCTTGCTGTCTTTGGACCATGTTAAGTTTCCTACATTTTGATCAAATCCTTTGCTTGCATAAGTTTTCTCGCCAGTATTTAAGTCCATAATAAACAATCTGTTTTGATCGGATTCGTAACCATCACGTTCCATGCTTTCCCAAGCTACATATTTTCCGTCAGGGGAGAAGGTTGGAGAAATGTCGAAGCCCATCATGCCATCACTGATATTTTTTGTTTCTCCGGTTTCTAAACTATAGAAATAAATATCAGAATTTGTTGATAGAGTGGCATCTTTACCAATTAGTTTTTTAGAAGTATAGGCAACAGTTTTACTGTCGGATGACCAGTTTAGCTGCTCAATTCCTCCAAATGGCTTCAGAGGCGCCTGATATGGCTCGCCTGGCATGATATCTTTGTTATTACTTAATTTGGTCCCATCATAATCTGCTATGAAAACATGGCTATATGTGTCAACCCACTCATCCCAATGACGATACATAAGATCATCATTAAGTCTTCCTGTGGTTAGAGGCAGGCCTTCGAAAAGATCTGCAAATTTATTTCCTAAATCAACTTCCTTTGTATACAATACTTTTGTTTGATCAGGAGAATATTTAAATCCTGTAATTCCACCATCGATATTTGATATTTGGGTTCTTTCACTTCCATCGGGATTCATTTCCCATAATTGAACACTGCCACTTTCGGCTGTTAGAAAACCAATTTTTAAGCCATCAGGTCTCCAAACAGCATTAAATTCTGATTTCGCAGTTTTTGTGATTTGCTTATTATTCTCACCATTGATATCAATAACATAAAGATCTCTATTGCCTTTATTTTTTTCTATTGAATAATATGAAACACCATATAAAATAGTATTTCCATCAGGAGAAACCTCTACACCACTCACTCTTCCAAATGCCCATAATGCTTCGGGTGTCATCAAATCACTCTTAAGGTCAAGGTTTTGTTTTCCTATAACATCCTGTGAACTTGCTGCAAATGATGCTAAAACAAATCCCATTACAATAAATAACTTATTCATTTTTAAAGTTTTAATTATGTTTAATCCCACTCGTTTAATCTAACAAAAGTAAGAATTGATTTTGGAAATATGTATGAAAATTCAATATTTAATTTGATTAAAAAATGTTATATTTGAACGAAACTATAAACTAAATATTATGAAAGCTATTAAAGTACTGGTAATTATAATTTTACTGCTAGCAGGATTGATATTTATCGCGCCATTATTTATGTCGGAAACAACCTCTGTTCAGGCAACAAAAACAATTGAAGCAAGTTCTGTTACTGTTTTTAGGCAGGTAAATAGTTTAAAAAACTGGAAAAACTGGTCGCCATTTGAGGCTGATACTACTATGATAAATGATTTTGAAGGAGACCAAGGATTAGGAACTTCCCGTCATTGGGTTGGAGATAAAGCTGGCGAAGGTAAGATGACAATTGTTGAAAGTGAACCTTATACAAAAATTACAAATAAATTAGAGTTCTCTGATAGTCAAGGTATTGGTAGTTGGAAATTTGATCAAATTGGGGATAGTGTTGTGGTGGACTGGAGCATTACCATAAAAGATTTAAAATA
>PKTD01000193.1 GCA_002869315.1 Marinilabiliales bacterium
ATGGAAACTTATATCAATATTTCCATTACGAGTAAATTTTATTGCATTACTGATTAGATTTAGTAGAATTTGCCTAAGCCTTAAATCGCTGAAATTTATTAGTATGGGAGTGGAGTTGCTTATATTAAACTCAAGTGTATTATTATTATCGTTAGATTTACTTTCGAATATTTGCTCTAATTCATAGCATAAATCCCTAATGTTTAGCGCTCTGTATTTTACATAAATTTTTCCTGCTTCTATTTTAGATAGGTCGAGTATATCATTTATAAGAGTTAGTAAAATGTTGGAGGAAACTTTAATAGATTTCAGATATTTTAGTAGTCCGGGGTCACTAATGTTTTTTTCAAGCAAATCGGTAAAGCCAATAACTCCATTAAGAGGGGTTCTTATTTCATGACTCATATTAGCTAAAAATTCACTTTTGATTTTATCACTTTGTTCTGCTTTTTGTTTAGCAATATACAAGTCATCGGCTAATTTTTTAAGGTTATATCTGGCCCTGTCAATTTCTTCATTTTTTCTTTGAAGTATTCTGGTAGATTTACTTTTATATCGTATGTAAATTACTAAAAATGAAATACTTATTAGAGCAATAATAAATCCGCTTAAGGTTAAGAGGAAAATGTTTTTTTGTCTTTTTATTTCTAATTGATCTATCTTTGATCTTTGTTCAAGTGACGAAATTAAACTCTCTTTTCTTTCACTATCATAACTTATTTTTAATCTGGCAATTTCCTTTCTTAGATTAGAACTCATTATGGAGTCCTTATAAATATGAAATGTATCAGAATGCAAGATCGCATTCTTATATTTGCGTCTATCATAATTAATTTTATAAAGGCCATTATGAGCATCTTTTATTACTTCCTTAGCACCAATTTTTTTTGCAATTCGCAAACCTTTTGTAAAAAAATTTTCTGCCTTTTTTAATTCTCCGAGTTTGTAATTTAATATACCAAGATGTATATAATTATCCGAAAGGTATATCTTGTCGCCGTGTTGAAGATTGACACTTAAAGCTTTATTGTAATAGATTAGAGACTCTTTATAATTGCCTTCATCTTCATAAACAGCTCCCAGATCGGAATAGCAAATACCAATTCCTCTAAGGGAATTTATACTTTTATTTATTTTCAAAGACTTTTGATAGTATTCTTTTGCTTTATTATAGTCTTTATCATGAAAGTAAATATTTCCAATATTGTTTAAATTAATAGCTATGCCCAGTAAGTTACCGGCATCCTCTTCCAGTTTGAGGCTTTGCTTAAAATATTCATGTGCTTCATCATTATTTCCAATTATCATTTGAATATTTCCAAGACTATTAATGGCTATCGACTTACTTCTTGTATTATCGATTAATTCAGCGAGCTTTAGTGCTTTATGATGATATTTCATAGCCTTATCATATTCATCAATTCGTCGGTATACAACGCCTAAGTTATTGTTAAATATGGAGGCGTACTGTTTATTCCCAGTGAGCTCTGAAATTTCCAAGGCTAGTTGATGCAGTCTTATTGCTTTAGAGTAGTTTCCCCGATTTCTTTCCGTAACTCCCAGGCTGTCAGCACGGTCTGCCAAGAAATCCAGTTTGTTTTTTTCTTCTGCTAAAAGTCTGGCTTTGTTTAAGTATTCCTCGTTATTTATAATGCCTACTTCAGAAATTGAAGCATATAAGTAATCAAGAATTCGTGTGGTGTCACTATTATTATGTGTGGTATCCGTTTCTGAAGCAGGATAGTTAATATAAGTGTTTTGGCCAATTATTACTGTATTACAATATGTAATTGCTATTAAATACAGTAAAATTATTCCTTTTCTTAAAAGCATAAAATTGGCTAAAATAAATTCCTTTTTAAAAGGAAATTGTTGTGCTAATTTAAGAAAAATAATTAATGACTTAATTTAAATAATTTATGTCATTCGAGCAATTAAAATGGGTTCATCGCCATTGTTATCAATATCAACTATGACTACTTTATAAAAATTATTGCTTTTGAAATCATTACCCTTTATTTTTATTGGAATATAATTTTCCCCATGACCGTATGCATAGTTTGTTTCAGTTTTTTCAACTAAAACAGTTTGTGTTTTGCCAATGAAATTTTTACGATACTCGAGACGGTGATGCTCAGAAGTCTTGCGGATTATTTCACTCCTTTCACTTTTGATTCTGTCTGAAAGGTGATCAGGAAATCTCTCAGCTCTTGTTCCTTTTCTTAAGGAGTATTTAAAAGTATGAATATGTCCAAATTTTACTTTCTTTATAAATTCATATGTTTCATTAAACTCTTCTTCTGTTTCTCCAGGAAAGCCAACAATAATGTCAGTCGTAACATTAAACTGTGGATATTTCTTTCTGACATTTTGTATGAGGTTTGCAAACTCATTGGCAGTATACATCCTCCTCATTCGTTTTAGAATATTTTCAGAACCACTTTGAAGGCAAATATGCATATGTGGAGTAAGTTTAGGGTTTTCGAATAAGCGGAAGAAACTTTCTGAATATCCGTCTGGCTCGATGGAGGAAATCCTAATTCTAAAGTCCCCGGGTATGTCCAGTATTCTTTCCACAAGGGCTTCAAAATTAACACCTTCATATTCATATCTTCCAAGGTTAACTCCTGTTAAAACAACCTCTTTAAAGCCATATTCAATGACCTTTTTAATATTTTCTATGACTTCCCCAACTGGTCTGCTGGTTGCTCTGCCTCTTACTTTTGGAATAATACAATAGGTGCAAAACTGATTACAGCCATCCTGAATTTTAATGAAACTACGGGTGTGAAAAGTGTCTTTTGCAGCTTCATAACCAAATAAATCTTTTTCATAATTCTCCGGTGCAACTATTTCACCTTTTGCATGGGCGTCAACTATAGAAAAAACAGATGTTTTATGATCATTATCAATTACATAATCAATATCATGTTTTTCCTTTAGTTTTTCTTTGTAATTTGTTGCCATACATCCCGTTACAACGGTAATGGCATCTTTGTTTTTTTTGTTCGAGCGACTAATTTCCTGACGTGATTTATGATCGCTTTGATTTGTTACTGTGCAGGTATTTATAATGTAAACATCAGCCTCTTCATTAAAATCTACAATATTGTAACCGTTGGAAGAAAACTGTGAAACTATTGAATCGGTTTCAAATATATTCAGGCGACAACCTAATGTTTTAAATGCAACTTTTTTCATATGCTTTAATGTTATTTAAGCAATATTCCTTCGGTGGAAAAAGGTACAGCAGATTCCACTTTAACCTTTACATATTGTCCTATTAAACTATCATCATCAGATTTAAATCTGATAATAATTTTTCCTTCAGTAAGTGCTGATAAGTATTCTTTATTTCGGTCTCTGCCTCTAACTAATACTTTAAAGGTTCTACCAATCATATTTTTATTATAGTCGTAGGAATACTTAACAAGTTCTTCGGTTAACTCGTGAAATCTATTTTTCTTAACTTCTTTGCTAACTGTGTCTTCCCATTTTGAACTTACAGCACCCGGACGTGGTGAATATTGAGCAATATAAGCCATGTTATATTTCAATTCGCCCATAATTTTTTTAGTGTTTTCAAACTGCTCATCTGTCTCTCCGGTAAAGCCAACTATTATATCTGTAAAGATTGTGGCAGTAGGTAATATCCTCCAGATGCTGTGAATGATCTGACGATATTTTTCCATGGAGTGCTTACGGTTCATATTCTTTAACACTTCGTCATCGCCTGATTGCACAGGAATATGTATTTGTTTGGCCAGGCATTTATATTTTGATATAACCTCCAGAACATCATCATTCATGTCCCGTGGATGAGGGGAGGTGAAATAAACCCAAAAGTCTTTTCCACTTTCATCACCATATTTTCCTATTTTTTCCAGTAAATCACTAAAGTTAACCTCTTCTCCCTTCTTATCGAGTCCGTAGGAATTTACATTTTGTCCCAGCAATGTTATCGATTTGTAATTGTTGTCCACCAAACGTTTTAACTCCTTTAATATTTCTGAGGAAGGGCGTGAGACTTCTCTTCCTCTAGTGTATGGTACGGCGCAATAAGTACAAAATTTATCACAACCATTTTGAATTGGAATGAAGGCCTCAAAACCAGAACTGTATTTAGGAGTTATACTCCAAAAATCTTCAATATTCTCGTTTTTTACTACCTTGGATATTTTCTCCTTATCTGGATCTAGTGTTGTGAGTTTGAATCCGGCCGGATTAACAGATTTCTTATTGCTGAGTTCAAGATCCTTAAATCCTGCATCTAAAGATTGCATGCCCGCAGGGCTAACAATTCCGTACTGACTAATCATATCTGGTAACTCCGGAAGATCACTCATTTTTAAAACTAAATCAAATGTCTTCAGAAAATTCTCCTTGCCGGCAGGTAAAACGCAGCCTGAAACAAAGGTCAGTAAGTTTTTCTTCTTTTTCCATTTATTCCATTTGCTTATTCTGGAATAAACTTTGTCGATACCCTTTTGTCTTACAGAGCAAGCTATTACTCCCAGCAAACTGGCCTCTTCTTCTACTTCAGTCTCTTCAAATCCCATTTTGTCCAGTGTCTTCTGAACACGCTCGCCATCTGAAATATTCATCTGGCATCCTAACTGAATTATATGGTATTTCATCTTTTCTCAATAATTTTAGATGTAATAGCCTGATTAAAAGTAAATTGACTATATACAAAATCGGGTGGGCAAAAGTACATATTTTTATTTAAAACGATTACAAATAATCTGATTCAAATGTTAAAAAAAATATTAATTTTATGATTAATTTACAAAGCAAATAATATGTCAGATAAGTCTAATGAAACCGAAAATCTTTCACGGATAAAAGAGATCCTTTTTGGTGAAGATTTAAGTAGTATTGAAGAACGATTTGAAAAGTTTAAACTTGAAAATAAAGCCTCGTTTGAAAATATTCAGGATGAATTCAAGCAAAAACTACTTGAAATAGAGAAGGTTTTATCAGAACAGAAGCAAAACTCTGATAGTCAGTTTAAAACAAATGATAGCGTACTGAAGAAACTATCTGATAAAGTAGAGAAGGATATTTCTGATTTGAATTTGGATATAATTAAAGAGAAGGCAAATATTCAACAAACACTTAAAAAAATCGAAGAAAATAATGCCCTTCAATTAAATCATTTCAAAGATGAAATAAATAAATCTTTGGATGATATCAAGAAAATGATGGATGAAAAACTAGAAGATTTAAATTCACGTAAGGCTGATTCAAAAATTATTGCCGACTTATTCCATTCGATGGCTGATAAACTAAGCTCTAATAAATAATTAAAAGATGAGTTCTAAAGAAACCAACAAAGGAATATTTTCTGGTTTATCCGACATAAAAATGAATGAACTGCGTAAGATGATTATTGGCCTCGATAATGAGGACATGAAGCGTCTTGCTTTATTTGTTAATGATCCGGAAGCATTTTCTGCAGAAATAAGTGAGCTTTTACCAAATAGCATAAAATTAATGCTGGAAAGTGGTAAAATTTCTTATGATGATCTGGTTCCTGTTTTTGAAATTGTGCTTCAGGACAGTATAAAAAAGGATCCGCACAGCCTTGCCAGTATACTATTCCCTATTATGATGCCTGCCATTAGAAAGGCTGTTTCTGAGGACCTGAAGAAAATGCTGGACTCTTTAAACAGCACTCTCGAACATGGCTTTTCTCCCAAGAGAATTGGATGGAGGTTTCAGGCATTATTCAGTGGTAAAACTTATGCCGAAATAGTATTATCAAATGCCTTTATTTTCAGAGTAAAACAGGTGTTTCTAATCCATAAAAAAAGTGGGTTATTGCTAAATGATGTGGTTGATACCAGCCTATCTGTTACCAAAGATGCAGATATGGTTTCATCCATGCTTAGCGCTATAAAAGATTTTGTACAGGATTCTTTTGATGTTGAACAAAGTAATGAACTGAATACTATTAATGTGGGCCAGTTTAATATCTGGATTGAACAGGGGCCAGAGGCAATTATTGCTACAATAGTTGAAGGTGATGCTCCTTCATCATTGCGAGAACAAATGAAAGAGGCTATCGAGAAAGTTCACCTTAAATATTCTCTTGAATTGAATAAATTTGAAGGAGATACAGAGGTTTTTGAAAAGACTGAAACCTATCTGGAAAGTTGTTTGTTAAGTGAGCAAAAGGAAACGAAAAAAAGAAAACCAATTACCATAATAATTTTATTTATACTTATCATTTCTGGCCTGGGGTATTTGGCTTATATGACAATAGAGAAGAGTTTGAGACTCAATAAAATGGAAATTAAATTAAATCAACAACCCGGGATTTTAATTACAGATGATGATAGAGTAGATGGAAAAAATGTGTTTATTGGTCTAAGGGACCCACTTTCAGTTGATCCATATAAAATTGCAAAGGAATTTGAATTTGATACCTCTCATGTTAAATTCCAATTGAAAAAATATATTTCTCTGGATTAATCTTTGATAATAAAGCGCGCTTATGCAATATTATCCCCTCCTGAAAAAGTAAGTCTGAGAATGGAAAAAGAAACACTATTTATTAGTGGAGAAGCGCAAAATGAATGGGTTGAAAGTGCTAAAAGGAAATACTATTCAATTCAGGGTGTTACCAAGTTGAACTTAACAGAACTTAAAATACTATCTAATACAACATCCATTGAAAGAAAGATGTTATCCATTGAAGATTATTATTTCGAATTCAAATATAAGACGGTGGATCTTACTTCAGAGCAGAAGATTAAATTTTCCAATTTGATAAATGAGGTAAATGAAGTCCTGGATTTTAACTTTTCCCAGGATTCTGTACCTGTAATTGTTGTAATCGGACATACAAGTTATGAGGGTAATGCCGAAGCCAATAAAAGGGTTGCCTTTAACAGAGCACAGGAGTTTATTAATCTCATGATAAATGCAGATATTCCAATGGAAGTTTTAGTTCCAAAAACAAATTATGTTGAAGATATAAATAACAAATACCCGGTAAGATCAGTTTCTTTTAAAGTTATTTACTCAAAACCCGAAGATTTATGATTAAGAAAAAAGTAGTGATGCTGGGCTCATTTGCCGTTGGTAAAACGAGTCTTGTTCAACAATTTGTGAATAGCATTTTTTCAGAAAAATATCAAACTACCATAGGAGTAAAGATAGATCAGAAAAATGTAAACTTAAATGGTCAAGAAGTAAATTTACTTTTATGGGATATTCACGGTAATGATGATTATCAGAAAGTTAAACCGGCTTATTTAATGGGTGCTTCCGGATGTTTTGTGGTAATCGATGGAACACGAAAAGCAAGCCTTAATGTAGCAAACGAACTTATCGAAACAGTTAATTCAACAGTACCCAACGCTGTTGTTTTAATTCTGATTAATAAATCTGACTTAAAAGACGAATGGGAAATTGATACTTTTGATATTGATAATCTAAAGTCCAGAGGATTTCAAATAATTGAAACATCTGCCAAAACAAATACTGGAGTAGATGATGCCTTTACTACATTAACCAACTTAATGCTAAGTTAATTATGCTTACAAATTTACCGGAAGAAATCGTTAGATATCTGGTCGAGGAACTTCCTCCATTTACTGGATTACTTATTGTGAAAACAGATGAAGAAGGAAAAATAGAAGGCTATTATGGACAATATGTCGACTATTTTACTGAGGAGCCAAAAACTGGAGATTATATTCACGATTATAGCCCAGCCCTTTTCTCTATGGTCCCGCCACTTGTTTCTCCTATGGTCCTCAACAAAATTAAATCGCAGACAAATAATTATGCTGATATTCATATAGTAGATTCCGATAGTGATAGTTATTGGGTGATCTTTATGGATCAGACAAATGAAGTAGAGAAAATACAGGATATACTTCAGAAAATAAATTCTGGCAAATTGAAAGCAGAAACTGGAAAATCGGAGAACAATAGTTTATTTGATGTGTTTTCTTATTTGCAGATTAGTATTGTTGGAGATAAAATAGGTACTGTTGTAGGTTCACTTCCTATGTGGTTTAGGAAATTAAATACTAAAATCAATGAAAGTGATAAAGTTCTGTATACGGAACTGTTCCCTTATCTGGAAGTATTTGAATATGAAGCTATAGAGTTTTGGAACCAAAGCAAAAATGGAAATTTAAAGTCAGGAATTTGGACCGAAACCACTAAAGATGGCTCTGAATTAGTTTTAAATGCTTATGCGGTTTATTATGAAGACGAAAAATATCTCTTAATTGGGGAGGTTGAAAGTGGAATTGACGGAGCCCAAACCTCATTACAAATGGCCAGAGATCAGAAACTTGCATATGAGAAGTTGGAAAAAGCAGAGCGCAAATTAAAAACATTATTAGATTACAAAGATAAATTTGTATCTATAGTCTCTCATGATTTACGTTCACCGGTTGCAGCCGTTTTAGGTATAGCAGAAATGCTGCTAAATGATAAACAAGAAATATCCAAACTTAATGATTTTAATCAGGATATGCTACAAAATATCAAGGATGAAATGCTAAGATTATTGGATTATAACGATAAACTTTATCATTGGTCTAATCTTGAACTAGGTAATTTTGAGGTGGTTAAAGAAAAAAATAATCTACTCAAAATAATTGAAACTGCCCAACGAACTGCTGAGCAAAAAATGAAACTTAAGAATATCAGGTTTTCAACTAATCTAAAAGATAATCATTTTATAGATGTGGATTCAACTTTGTTTTTGCAAGTAATGAATAATCTTATGGGAAATGCAATAAAATTCACTCCTGAAAATGGCTCTATCTCCATTGATGTAAATGTTAAGGATGGTAAAACACTTATCTCAGTTAATGATTCCGGAATTGGAATGCCTCTGGAGGTGAGTAAAAATATTTTTAGTGGCTTTGCCAGAAATAGCAGCCTTGGAACCGGAGGTGAGAAGGGAACAGGTTTAGGCCTTGGAATAGTAAAGAAGATAATAGATGCGCACAATTTTGAAGTATTTGTGGAATCTGAAATTAATAAAGGTTCAAGTTTCATTATTTCAATTTAGTAATTAAATTTAGATATGTGCACAAAGCAGTATTTTCCATTGTTAATTGTTTATCTCATAATTAGTATTTTTTAGGTCTTTTGGAACTCTTTTTAAGTATCTAAAGTTTTTTTTTCACAATCAAATTTATTAATTTTGCACTCCCCAAAAAGTAGGAATATTGTTAATAATTTCACTAATTTTGAGGAGAATACAAAATATAATTCTTTTTTGAATTATATGCATTGTATTAAAGAGTTATCTGAGAAAAATAGAAATTATCTCTTCTATTCAGAAATATAAATAATTGAACTGATTATCAAAACAGAAAAAAATACGATATGGCTTTTGACATTGAAATGATTAAGGCGCATTATAAAAGAATGCCGGAGAGAGTTGAGGCAGCAAAAAAACTGTTGGCTCGTCCATTAACATTAACTGAAAAGATTTTATATTCACACCTGGATGAAGGTATAGTAAAGCAAGCATATGAGCGTGGTACAGATTATGTGGATTTCCGTCCAGATCGTGTAGCAATGCAGGATGCAACGGCCCAAATGGCGTTGTTGCAATTTATGCAAGCAGGAAAATCTAAAGTTGCTGTACCTTCCACTGTTCA
>PKTD01000248.1 GCA_002869315.1 Marinilabiliales bacterium
GTACCAAAAATGATGCTTTTAATGACATGAATTTTGCGGAATTTCTGCGGAATTTTACCAAAATTTGAAATCAAATTTCTTTAGTCTATAAGATTCATTTTTTATAGTTTATTCATTTCATGAGTCAAAGTAGATACTAATTTATCAATTAAAATCAATTTTTTATCAATAAAATTATATTAATCCTTGGGTAGATAAAATGTAATATATTCCTACTATTATAAATAAAACTGCTATGGTTTTTCTGAACCATAGTTCGATGGTTTTTATTTTATTGTATAAGTTTCCCACAGAGCCAATGCTGAAGGCAAGTAGCCAGGCAAAAATAAGAGCGGGTATTCCTGTGGCAATTGCAAAAATAAACGGTAGGTACAATCCTTTTACACTGCCAATAGTCATTGGAATGAGCATCCCGAAATAGAGTACACCACTATATGGGCAAAATGCCAAGGCAAAAACTATTCCAAGTAAAAGCACTCCCCAATAGCCTGACCTGGCTTTTTTTTCAAGACCATCATTTAATTTATTTAAGCCAGGAATGTTTAATTTTATTACTCCCAGCATAAATATTCCAATTATTATTAATAGTGGTCCCAATAGTTTTTCTCCACAAATTTGAATTAGAGAAGAAATACTAAACTGATCGGCACCAAAAAAGAAAATCAATCCTATACCAACATAGGTTATGGCTCTTCCCAGAGTATAAACCATGCCGTTTATAAAAACCTTGTTTTTATTATTAATATCTCTGCTAATAAAACCAATGGCTGTTATATTTGTAGCCATAGGACAGGGGCTTATTGCTGTCATTAAACCCAAAATAAATGCAGTTACTATAGGAAAGCCAGAGTTCTCCAATAGTTGTTGAAGAATTTCCATTTTATGATAATGCCTCTACTGTTTTTTCAATTTTTTTTGCTAGTTTTTCAGGATTTGTTCTGGCATTCATAAATGCCTCATTTGTTAAATCAACTTTCTTTTTTCCTTTCACAAAAATCAATGTTTGGCCACTTATTTGATATTGATCAATAAGTTCTTTATTTCCATCTTCCTCAATATTAATTGATTAAAATTTTATTTTATCGCCATATTTTTCTTTGAGAGTTTTTAATGTTACATCTTCAACGGCCATACAAGTTGCACATCTGCGCGTTGAATGGAAGTAGTAAGCTTTAATTTCTGCTTTTTCCTGGGGTTTACTGCATTCTTTTCCATTGCTTAGAGCAGCACCGTGTTTTGTTGCTTTATCGCAACATTGTCCATAAGAAGTAGTTGCAAGCAATACAACTACAATACTGATAATTAGCTTTTTCATTTTATTTGGTTTATTTACTTAATAATGATTTTATTTCCTCCACTGAAGGAACAATACCTTTTACAATTACTTTTTCATCTGCCACAAGAGCAGGAGTTACCATTACACCATACTTCATGATATCCATAATGTCCTCTACTTTTTCAACTACAGCATCAAGTTTCATTTCTTCAACTGCTGCTATAGTGTTTTTTTCGAGAGTCTTGCATTTTGCACATCCTGTGCCTAAAACTTTAATATTCATATTATTAATTTATGTTATTTAATCACAATTCGTATTTCGCAAAATAACGAACAGGAAATTCAAAATTTTTTTATAAATCCATTATTTCTTTAAACAATTCTTTAGCCTCCTGCCAGTTTTCCTTATTTAAACAATATTTAATTCTGGGTGCTTCAATTTGTCCCTGTATTAATCCGGCATCTTTTAATTCTTTTAAATGTTGTGAAAGGGTAGACTTTGCAATTGGTAGTTCTTCCGATAGATCTCCGCTATAGCAACAACTTTGTTTAGACAATAAAGTTAGTACATACATTCTAATGGGATGTCCCATAGCTTTAGCATATCGTGCTGCTCTGGTTTGCGGATTATCTAAATATATATCTTCGCTCATAACTGTTCGTAAAAACACGAACAAAGATATTACAAAAATATGCTATCAAAATGGAAATATGAAATTTATAATGAATCTAATTAAAAGCGGGTTAACAAGTTAGCATATATTCTGTTATAAGTGAATTCTTTTTCAAACTGACCTTCATATGACACTGAAAAAGAAATCTTTTTATATATTCTCCAACTTAGGTTTATATCTCCAACATGTTGTAAATCATTCCCTTCTGTAAAAGTATATTGATAGTCAACATATCTATAAGCGAAACTACCATACAATTTGCCAGGTATGAGATCTTTTGAAAGCCGCAGAGAATAAATCTGCCCTTTAAGATAGGCAGTCTCCAATAATGTAGCGGAGATTGTAGCTGCCGCATTTATTCCTGGTATACTGCTATAAGATATATAAGCATTTGCGTTTTTTGTGGGTTTAGGATCATCTTTTCTTGATCTGTAACCCACCCATGCACCTATAGCAAGTTTTCTTGCTGGTCGGAAATTTATTCTAAATCTATATCCCTGAAGTGCCTCATCTTCCAATAGTCTGTCCACTAGGTTTTTATAGGTTTCATAATAAATGAGATTAGTTCTGGCGCTATAAGATGCCGAAACAGATAAATTCCGAAGAATTTTATATCTCAACATCAAATACAGATTTGTGAAATTTAAAGTGGATTTCTTCTCTCCCTTAATATTTTGATATAATTCTACTTCAGCAGTTCCAAATACATATAGGTTTTTGGCCAGTGTATTATAATGTTGGATATAAGCAAATCTTCTGTCGGTGGCTCCACTATTTTGCTGTTCAACAAAAGCAAAAGTAGTTTTCATCTTTCTATTCGATTTATTTTTATAAGTATGTGCTATATAACCACCAAATTGAAGTAAACTGAAGTTAAAACTGTAATCCTGATAATCAGGGCGAGATCCAACAAAAGCACCTACTGTCATTGAATTCCATACCTTTTCTGCCTGTAGGCAATCTATGGCTCCAATATTTGATATATTTGGATTTATTTTCCTTCCAAGTATTATTTTCATACTTGTTGTAGGCTCATATTTTACAGCGAAATTATAAATTTTCAGACCATTAAATATATTAGACTGTATGTCGTTCCAGTTATTATCCCTATGGGAAAATGAAATATATGTTTCTGCTGAAACTTTTGATCCTCCAATGTTTCCTGCATTCATAGCGAATGTATATCTCATTCTCTGACTGTTTCCTCCAGGCGAATTTGAAAATCCCGAATAGGAAGAAAGTGAAATTTTACCATAAATATCATTTTTATTCTGAACTATTCTTTGAGTTTTAGTAATGGTATCATTTTGTTGTTGCTCATCCAAAATAAGTGCTTCAGTTGAAGCTGCATTATCCACAACGGATTTATTGTCGATATTAATTTCCTCTTCTTTAATATAAGTGCTTACGATATTGTCACCTACATTTAATTTAAGATCTGAAATTGCACTGCAGACGCAGGAAATGGATGATAAATTATTAACCTTAAGGGCAGGGGTGAGGCTATTGTTAACTTCCACAAAAAGAGTATCTCCTATGGATATATGTTCAGTACTATTGAATTTTACATAAACTGAACTTCCGCTGATATAGGAAATGCTACCTGCTTTCTTTAGGTTTTCTGTTTGTGCTGATATACTTATCCATACTAATGAAAAAGCCATAAACAAAACATATTTAAGCATCTTTTTCATAGTATTTTAATTTATTTTATAATTTATTTTATTTCGATGAGGAGCGTCTCCTTCATCTCCTGTCGGATGGCACTCATAACAGGCGTTACTATCATATATATAGTCATTTACATCATTATGCTCCTGGTCCATTTCAGCCTGATTATGTTCATGGCAATCGATACAACTAAATATAGAATAATCTGCTGCGTTGATATGGCAATCAGTGCAGGTATTCCATTCATTATTATGTTCACCTGAATAAATTGGAAAATACTGAGAGTCATGATCAAAGGTTGAAGGCTCCCAGGCAATATCAGTATGACATAATATGCAATCTGTTGAAAACTGAGCGCTTTGGTGTGGAGGGTCATTGGTTGCATTATAATCATCGAGATGACAACCTACACACTCATTTGGTGTATTTTCATAGTTTCCATTATGGCAGGCATTACAATCGCTGGAAATAGATACATGAGCTCCTGAAATTACCCAATAATCGTTGTGATTTACAAAAGTTGCAGGGCTCCATCCAGGATTTGTTGTATGGCATTCATCACATGTTTGAGAAAATCCAACATCATTATGATTAGGATTTGTACTATTATTATAATTATCGAGGTGACATCCAACACACTCATTTGGTGTATTCTCATAATCTCCGTTATGACAGATGTTACAGTCGTTTGAGATGGTATTATGTGCTCCCGTAAGAGGATATTCTTCATGGGCAAAAGTTGAAGGAGTCCAATTAGGATTTGTAGTATGGCAATCCTCACAAGTTTGTGCGAAATTTAATTCCACATGATTAGGATTAGTTGATTGGGTATAATTTTCCAAATGACATCCCACACATTGATTTGGAGTACTTGTATAGTCATTATTATGACAAGAAGCACAATCTACAGTGTTTTCCGTATGTGCTCCTGTTAAGGGGTAATAGTCATCATGAATTTGAAATTCTGCTGGTATCCATCCCGGTTCAGTTGTATGGCATTCTTCGCAACTATTTTCAAGGCCAATTTCCACATGATTTGGGTTAGTGGTTTCATTAAAAGCAGTCATATGGCATTCGGAACATAAGTTCGGTGTTCCACTATACCCGCTGGTATGACAATCGACACAGTCTGTATCTACATGTGCTCCTGTTAGTGGAAAATTAGAAGTAGCATGATTAAAACTACCTTCCTCTGAACCTGTTGGATGACATTCTAAACATGCTGTGCTTTCATAGATATATCCACTTACATCATCGTGCTCATCATCCATTTCTCCTTTATTATGTTCATGGCAGGATGTGCATGTAAAAATTTCATAATTACCGGGCGACTGATGGCAATCTGTACATGAGTTCCATTCTCCACCATGCTCACCTGAGTAGATAGGAAAATATTGTGCATCATGAATTTTAAATTCTGCAGGACTCCATCCGGGAGAGGTAGTGTGGCAATCGGTACATACTGTTGAGAAATCCAGTTCAATGTGATTTATTATTTGTGCATTATTATAATCATCCTGATGACAGCTTATACAATCGCTTGATATGTTGCTA
Organism: Marinilabiliales bacterium; assembly: GCA_002869315.1. Taxonomy (GTDB): domain Bacteria; phylum Bacteroidota; class Bacteroidia; order Bacteroidales; family F082; genus BM524. Next base: position 5,176 of record PKTD01000248.1, read on the forward strand.
TAATCGCTGGGATCTTTATGGCATTCAGCACAATCGCCAATTGCATGACCTTCCGTTAATGGAAAGAAAGCATGGGTGAAGTTAGCCCCTGTCCAGGCAAATGCATTCATTTGATGGCAATCGCTGCAGTTTGTTGAATATGCAGCCTCTATATGGTTAGGGCTTGTGGTAGCTTGATAATCCGCCATATGACAATCAACGCATTCAATTCCCAATGGTTCAAAACGAAGGTTGGATGCCGACTCATGACATGAATAGCAGTCGGCAGTTAGATGTGCTCCTAGCAAAGGAAATCTACTCTGGTTATGAATTTCAGTGATATTGCTAACAATCCAGTCTACTGAGTTATGACAACGTTTACAATCGAAACCAACTGTTTGCTCATGCATATCATCATGGCATGAAATACAGCCAGGTTCTGCATCCGAAAAAACTAATGTTTCATGGCATTGTTTACAATCTAGTTGGTCGTGAGTACCTTCCAGTATAAAACCTGTTTGAATATGCTGAAAACTAATATTATTTCTGTCTATTGTCCATCCTTCAGAAGTATGACAATCACTGCAACTTATTTCAAGTTGGTCTCCATGAGGCGAATCTGTTCCCTGATAAAACAGACTTGCCAGAAAAACCAGTACTAATGACAACTCTCGCATTTGTATGATTTTAGTTTATATTCTATAACTCTAGTTTGTCCGATAGTTTTTGGCTTATGGCATTTTGCACAAGCAACATTTTTGTGCTTCCCGTCTAAAGGAAACTTAGTTTTATTGTGGTCAAACTTATTGGCTTTCCAGTTATTATTGTTGTGACACAGTAAACAATCTGTAACACCTTGTTTATTAAACTGACCGGCATGTTTATCAGTATGACATTCAATACAAGTAGTTTTTAGAGTTTTGAATTTTTGCAACTCAATTCCATTTTCATCTTTTTTAAAATGACAATCTTTACAGGAAGTTTTTTTATGTGCTCCTAATAATTCGAACTTGGTTTTGTTATGATCAAAGTTTATATACGACCAGCGGGTATTAGTGTGGCAAGCAGTACAATTCTCTTCAGGATAATATTTTGTGCTTATGTGGCCTTTATGTGTATTATCATGGCAATCAGTACATTTATCACCCTTTATTCTAAAATTCCATTTGTCAGTTTTCTTATGGCATACAAAACAAGGTGTTGCCATATGAGCACCCTCTAACTTAAACTTTGTTTTATTATGTAGTTCAATTGTATATGAAGAACCAATGAAGTTTGAGGTAGTATGACATTCCTTACAATCAGTATTAATGTTGTTTTTTATAAACTGTCCCTCATGGTAGTCTTTATGACAATCATAGCATTTATTATGTTTTACAGGATCCGTTAGTTTTTTTGTATGACACTTTTTACAATCAACTTTTATGTGTTTACCTGTTAAGTGGAAATTTGTTTTTGAATGATTGAAACCGTTTAGTCCTGCTATTTGGTGAAATGAATTCTCGTTATGGCATTTTGCACAATCATTTCCGAATTTATTTTTGTGTACATCCTCATGACATGCGGTACAGTTCTGGAATTCAATTCCTTTAAATTTTATAAAATCCTTAGCTGCTTTTTGTGTTTTAATATGACATTTATAGCAATCTACATCAGCATGCTTTCCCTTTAGAGTAAATTTTGCCTTATTATGATCAAAATTGCTTGCAGGTTTGAATTTATTCTGATTATGGCATGAAAGGCAATCTGAAGATAAAGTATTTTGATGCACATCTTCATGACAACTTGTGCATTTAGTGTCAAGGCCCAGATAAGTATATTTCTTTTTCTTGATATCAGAAATTTGGATAAATTCTTTTTTGTGGCAATCTTCACATTTTTTATCTTTATGGGCGCCCTCGAGTTTATAACCCGTAAGATCGTGATTAAACTCCTTTTTGTCGAAACGGATAATTTCAAATTTTACCCCATGATGATCGCTGTGACATTTGATACAGTCTTTTCCTTTTACTTCAGTAGAAGCATGGTAACCCTTATTTTGCTTTACTCTATTGTTCAAATGAGTATGGCATGCAAGGCATTTATCATTGGAAACTTTCTTTCCAAGATCATGACAATCGGTACAATGCGACATACCTTCCAGATGGGAATGCGCTTCAGCAAGATCCCCTGGCGAAATTTGTGCAAATGTCAGAAGAGGCACAATAAGCATGATAATAAGATTTAGATATTTAAATCCAATATTCATTTTATTGAAGTTATTAAAGGTAGTTTTCATTTTAGTGTTTTAATACTGCATCTCCGAATTTCTTCGTAATTCTCAAGCCAATTTTCTTTAAAAACTCTGAAGGTAGCTCACCTCCGGCAAAAATGTAAATTAAATCATTTTCAATTACTTGAGTATTATTATCTAAATATGACTTTAATATAATATTGTCCTTATTAATTTCTACAGGGCTTGTATTATACAATATATTTAATTTATTTTTTTCTATAGATTCCAGAATCTTTTCCCTGTTTTTTGGCTTAAGTCTTGTGAAACTATCTTTTCGGTATGAAAGGCTAACCTCATTATTATCCATGAGCAGCATTGCCGATTCAATGGCAGAGTCACCACCTCCAACGACCATAATTTTTTTGTTTGCAATATCCTCAGGTTCCAATAATCTGTATGCAACTTTTTCTGATTCCTCTCCTTTAATATTAAGTTTTCTTGGTGTGCCTCGTCTTCCTATTGCTAAGAGGACATGTTTAGTGCTGTATTGCTTGCCGTTTTTGGTATTTACTATAAAATGACCATTTTCCTGATTAATACTTTCTACTTTTGTCTTTTCAGCTACTTCTATTTCATTCTTTTGAATGGCATCTTCCCATATTTTTAAAAGTTCACCTTTAGATGTTTCATACAGTTTTACCTTACCGTATAGAGGTAAATCCATTGGGGATGTCATCACAATTTTAGATCTTGGAAATGTAAACACCGTACCTCCCAGTGTATCCTGCTCCAGACAAATTGCTTTTAACTTATGTTTTTTTGCAGTCAAGGTAGCTGAAATACCAGCCGGACCTGCACCAATTACCAGTAAATCAAAATCTGCATTGTGAGATTTGGGAATTAATTTAGCAATATGCTCTACAGCTTGTTTTCCCTGCTCTACAGCATTTTTTATCAGCCCCATACCGCCAAGTTCTCCTGCTATTGAAATACCATGTACGTTTGATTCAAAATTTTCGTTTACATGTGGAAGTTCTACACCACGCTTTTCAGTTCCAATACATAAGGATATTGCTTCAGTAGGGCAAGCGTGGAAACATGCTCCGTGGCCAATACATTGTGAGGCATTTATAGTTGTGGCTTTTCCATTCACAATACCGAGAATATCCTTTTCAGGACAAGCCATAATACATGCGCCGGTTTGTATACATCCATTAACATCTACGACCGGGTGGAGGGAAACGGGCTCATGTAAACCATCAATTTTTGCCTGAGCAATTTTCTGCTCCACAATTTTTGAGGATTTCTTTTGCTTACGAATGTATATTATAATTGTAATTAAAACAAGGATAAAAACAACTACGTAAGTTAAGATTTGTTCGATTATTAATTCCATTTCAAAATATCCATCTATATCCGAATGTAAGGGTAACCCCAACATGAATGATCATAATTACTAACATTATTAATGCGAATGGTAAGTGAGCTACATGCCAGTATTTAAACAGATTCTGCATTGTGTTCAGTCGGTCGATTCTTCTGTTTAAAGATATCTCGTTCTTTACTAATCGTAATATATTTTTACTCTCAGTCTGACTTATTTTACTCTCTATAATAACTTGTTTTAGTTTGCGAATATTGCCCAGATCATTTAAATATTTTTTGAAATAGAGAGAAAATACATTATTTGCTTTGATATTTGAACGGGATTCGACAGTATCGACAATAAGGTTAAGTTTCTCATCTTTAATATTATAATTATTTTTGAGAAGACTGTTGATATCAGTTTTCATGCCTTTTACTTCATTCAGACTTAATTCTCTACCTTCAATTGACCTTGGGATTTGTATATAGATAAACCTTCCAATAACTCCACTTGCAAATACTGCTACCATACTCCAGAAACTAATGGAAACTATTCCTCCAAATTTAAAAGCTGTATGAAAAAGTACCAAGATTGGGCCAAGTGTACAAAGAAAGATATGAAATTCAAGCCAGTGCTTAAGCAGACCCCATTTTTGCATAAATCGCATACGTTTACGGAGCATATAAGAACTTACTCCAATAATCATGAAAAGACTGCCAATAATACCATAGCCGTGACCATAAGATCCGCTGGGTTTTAATGCATCATGGCCGTCTGTATAAAATCGTTCTTCTATACCCGTATTATAATAATCATAACCTAAATAAATAATGTAAATAGTTACAA
>PKTD01000196.1 GCA_002869315.1 Marinilabiliales bacterium
TATAAAAATACTAATCCAAAACCAAAAAATATTATTAGTGGAAACGCACATTCAGGTGATTATTATTTGAAATTTCACAAGGATAATATTTATGGAGGCTCATTTGAATTTATCATACCCGATAGTTTAATTGGTAAAAAAAACATTTACCTAAAATTTAGTTCCTTTTATAAAGAAGAGTCTCCTAACTCGGCAAAAAAGGCTCTATACACAATAGACATAAGTAATATCAACGGTAAAACTTTATTTTATAAAGCATCTAATATAAAGCAGGTTCCGGATGAAATCACGGGGCAATGGAGGAAGTCGGAAACGGGAGTTAAATTGCCCCTAATTACAGATCAACATCATTCAATTAAATTATATATCTGGAACAAAGAAAAAAGCAACTTCCTGATTGATGACTTCAATTTGGATTTCTATGAATACAATCAAGAATAAGTTATGTCAAAATCCTTACGATCAAGATTTAAAGAATTAGTGGAAATTAGTTTCTGGAGATATAAGAAACTGAAAGAAGGAGAATTAACAAACGAACACTATAAAACATTCTATACTGATTATTTTGACTTGAAAGATGAATTTTATGATGATAAGATAGTACTGGACATTGGATGCGGTCCAAGGGGAAGCCTCGAATGGGCTGATATGACAAAAGAGAGGTATGGGCTAGATCCTCTTACTGATAAATATTTAAAACTTGGCGCCAACAAACATAAAATGAAATATGTTAATGCATATTCAGAAAACATTCCATTTGAAGATAACTATTTCGATGTTATTTGTTCTTTCAACTCATTGGACCATGTGGAGAGCATAGACAAAACAGTTTCTGAGATTAAAAGAGTTTTAAAAAAAGGAGGTCTTTTTTTATTAATAGTTGATGTTCACCCCTATCCTACTCCAACTGAACCACAGTCGATTAAGTGGGATTTTATACAGAAATATTTTCCGGATTTTAAAATTCTGACAGAACACAGATATAAAAACTCAGAATTAGGCAAAATTTATGTAAATGCACGCAATAAACATATGGCTGAAGAAAGCGATAAAAGCGGGTTGTTGGTTTGTAAAATACAAAAGGGAGAATAAAAAGGTTTAGAAATATAACCAATGAAATACCCAATCATCTTTCTTATTATATTCCAAAGTTGGGAATGGTAACTTTATAAAACTAAGAGTTTTAAATGTAAATTTTAAAAATTTTGAGTTAGTTTCAATTTTAGTCCAGTCGATATCCATAGAAGCATAATAATGTCTGGTTCTGTCGAAATGAGGTATGGGAACACCATCAATTTCAGATGGATTCGACTTTACTCCGATTAGTCCACTTCCTCCGTATCCAACTGCTACATTTATCCATTTGGGAAATTTACTTTCCTCCCTGAGAAAACTGTTTATATTTGCTGAAAGCCAATAGGTATGTCCATTATAGTCCTTTAAAATCCTTTGCAACTCATTCTTACCAAGTAAATCAGGATTATAATTTGCATAGGAAGTAGGATGATATGAAAATTTCAACCTGAAACGCTGCTCCTTCCATAATAATTGTTGACCTGTGAATAATGCAGTACCGGCTCCATTGGCAAGCAAATCGCCCCAGGAGGCTCCATATTCTGCTGAAAAACCATCAAGAATTTCTATGACTGTCATTGAGCCAAACCCCATTAAACCGCCATAAACCGCAGATTTATTATTATTAACTCCTGCCCATCTCAACCAGTTAAAAGCATAATAACTAAATGTATAGGCAGTTGTGGAATGACCAACCTTATCCAGTTGCAATAGGTTTTCATTATCATTAATAAAATGAAAAGAAGTCATAGGAGTTCCTTTGTACCATCCAAAATAAAGAACTGTTAGGGTTGCTGCATAAAGTCCGGCACTTGTATATATTACTGTATTAAGTCGTTTTTTATTTATGGTATCATTATCGGCCCTAAGGCTTTGTGATGATAAATTTTGAATACTGAATATCAGCATTATAACTAAAACTAAAGAAAAATGTTTCTTTATATTTTTCATTATTTGAACCTTTTTAAAATGCTGTAAATAATGTTTGTTTTTTCCTCAAGCAATTCCTGTGACTTTGCTTCTGCAAGAAATCTCAGATAGGGTTCTGTATTGGAAGGTCGGATATTAAACCACCAATCATGAAAGTCAAGGCGATAACCGTCAAAATCCAAATATCTTTCGGGGTTTTGAGATCTCATAAAATGATCTCTTACGGCATCCATGGCTCCTTTTTTATCTTCTATTTTGAAATTCACTTCTCCTGTATTATGATAGGGAGAAATATTAGATATTAGTTTGGAAAGTTTTATGCCTTTTAGGCGAAATTTGTCAACTATATTCAAAACCATAATTGCTGCCAGCAGCCCACTGTCGGAAAAATAAAAATCCCTGAAATAATAATGTCCCGCAAGTTCACCCCCATAAATGGCATTGAGTTCTTTAAGTTTAGATGCACCAAAGGCCCTGCCTACTTTCCATATTTCTACATTTGTATCAAATTGCGAAAGGTATTCACCTACAGCCTTTGAGGTTCTTATATCCTGAACAACAGTGTTTTTTGAATCACTTCCTTCCAGAAAATAATGTCCTAATAACGCTATAATTAAATCGGGAGATATAAATTTACCTTTCTCATCTACAAACATTACCCTGTCAGCATCTCCATCGAAAATTACACCGATATCACTATTATTATTCAATACCTGCTCTTTTATCTGCTCCTGATTTTCAGGCTCAAGAGGATTTGGTTCATGTGCAGGAAAGTTACCATCGGGGATTTCATTTATGCAATTTGCATCAGGAAACAGGTCTTTTGCAAATAATGCGGCCATTCCTGATGAAAAGTCAATTGAAACATTTAATTCATTACTAAAATCAATATAGGATCTTAGGAAATCTAGATAGTTTTCTCTTATTTCAATCGTTTGCATAGAACCTCCATCTTTGAAAGGAGTATCTTTAGCACTTTCTATATTACGCTCTATAACATTAAGACCATCATCGTAGCCTATCGGCCTTACATTTTTGGCAGAAACCTTTATTCCATTGTATTCCTTAGGATTATGAGAAGCAGTAATCATAAGGCTTGCGTCAAAGTTGTATTTACCTGTGGCCCAATATACCATTGGGGTAGTACAAATTCCGGCATCATATACCTCTGCTCCTGCATCTATCAATCCCTGAAGGATATTTTTATGCATTTCAGGGGAAGAATTTCTGATGTCTCTTCCAATTAAAATTCGCTTTGCATTTAATATTTCAACTATGAAATATCCAGTTTTGTATGCAATTTCAGGGCTCAGGTCTTCACCCCAAACTCCTCTTATGTCGTATGCTTTAAATGCTTTCAAATAAATTACTTATATATTCTCAATTCATCAAGGGCTTTCTGATATTTACGGGCATTTCTGTTATGCTGTGTAATATTTTTTGCAAAGGCGTGAAATCCGGAAAGATCATCGCGCGCGCAGAAATACAAATAGTCTGTATCTTCATAATTCAAAACAGCATCTACAGAAGAAATGGAAGGTATACAAATTGGTCCCGGAGGTAATCCCAGATGTTTATATGTATTATAGGGAGAATCGATTTTTTTATGCTTATTCAACACCCTTCTTATGGAATTATCGTTCAATGCAAACAGCAGTGTAGGATCAGCCTGTAACAACCATTTTCTTTCCAGCCTGTTTATGTATACGCCTGCTATTGTTGGTTTTTCAGAATTCTTTTGGGTTTCTTTTTCCACTATTGAAGCAAGGATAATTACTTCTTTCCTGGTTAAACCAATATCATCGGCAAGGCTTAAACGCTTTCCAAGCCAAAATTTATCAAACTCTTCTTTCATCCTATTAACAAAGCCTTTGGCTGATGTATTCCAGTAAAACTCATAGGTATTAGGGAGAAATATTGTGCCTACCTCAATACTATCTAGTCCCGATGCTGTAGAAAACTCATCTGAAAGCACATAATTTACTATCTCTGCTGAATCTGCTTCAATTTGTTTCGAAACCTTCCCGGCCAGGTCATATATGTTTTTTATATTATTAAAAATAACATTTACAGGGGTTTGATTTCCTGAACGGAGAAGGTTAATGAGGTCATTATTACTATAGCCGTTTTCAATGGTATAATTTCCGGGTTTAACTAACTCATCATATTTCTTGAAATCTGCTACCCATTCGAAATTATTTCTATGTATAATAAGTCCGTTTTTATATAATATCTGTTTAACCTCTTCAAATGTCGAACCAGTTGGTATCTGTATTTCCACTGGTTTCGCCTCTAAGGTCCACACATTGGGTTTATAAATAACACCATAAGCAAAATAAGCCAATCCGGAGCCAATAATAAGTATTATGAGAATGAAAATCCAGAATACTTTTCTCAGGGTTTTGCTGCGCTTTCTGGGCGGCCCGTAACTCGAATGATAATATGTCATTATAATTTATTTTGGTTTAGTATCTTTTGCAAAAATAATTCATCTGTCCAAATACCGTTTTTATAGTTCCACTCTTTCTTCAATCCACTTTTAATAAATCCGGCTTTTTCAAATAATGAAATACTGGCAGTATTTTCTACTTCTATATTACAATACAGTTGATGAATGTTTAACTTTTTATCAGCATATTCCGACAATAATTCCAAAGCATTGGATGCATAACCTCTGTTTTGTTTTTCTTCCAAAACAATTATTCCCACTCCTGCCCTTTTATTTACAGGATCAAAATCAAATAAATCTACCACCCCAACTACTTCATTTTCTGCACCTTCAATCATCAGCCTCAACTGAGATGTTTTGTAAATATCTTTATCTACTGACATAATATATTGTTCAAGGTCGAAACGTGAATAGGGAGCAATAGTATTCGACAAATGCCATAATTCTACATTATTTTCGATGTCGAAAAGTATTTCGAGATCCGAAATTTCCGGAGCTCTAAGTTTTATATTTTCATTACTCAAAAGCATATTCTTAATATTCGCCTTTAAAAACAAATTTCACAGGGGCAGTTAGAATAATATTTGTAAACTTTTCGCCTTTCTTTTCCAGTTGCACATTAAAATCACCACCTATGGTATGTATGTCTATATTTTTTTTACCAGTTTTTATATACGTTGCAATAGCAGTTGCGGTTACACCTGTACCACAACTTAGGGTTTCATCTTCTACTCCTCTTTCATAGGTTCTTGCAAAAACTCTATTTTCATTTAATTCCACAAAATTTACATTTGTCCCATGAGGATGAAATTTTTCACTATACCTGGTTTTCCTGCCCAGATTAAATACATCGAACTCAGCCAAATGGTCAACAAACTCAATGTAATGAGGAGAACCTGTATCCATAAACATATAGTTGTCATATTCCTCTACATTATCCACATCCGACATACTCAAAGAAACGAGAAAGTCGGTTTTTTCTGCATTGGTATTTAAAATCTCTGCTCGGTGTATACCATCATAAGCAACAAAATTCATTTTTTCCTTTACTATACCACACATAAAAGCAAAGGCAGCGGCACATCTACCCCCATTTCCACACATACTGCCCTTATTTCCATCAGAATTATAATACAGCATTTCAAAATCTCCTAAACCAGATGATTCTATGGAAATCAAACCATCGCCACCTATTCCAAAATGACGGTCACAAATTTTAGATATCCTGTAAGTGGACAAATCAACATCAGAATTGATGTTGTTTACCATTATAAAATCGTTTCCATTACCGTGATATTTATAAAAATTTAAAATCATATTTTAAAATTTGTTAATTCCACCAAACCAAACACTTAAGGTTTTATTTTTGGAAAAACATGCTTAACATTTGTTAACGTAGAGCATATACTTTTCGTTAATGCCTATCGTTTGATAGGCAAACTTACGAATTTAAATAATTCTTTAGTTAGAATACAAAGGATTCAGTAAACAGTAAATTTAAATGAATACTAAAATTTTAAACAAATGAAAACATTTATAAGAAGTTTCCTTGGAACAGCAAGCGCAATTCTTTTGGTTCTATTAGTAGTTTATTTATTTGCGGAAAATAGGAATGAGAATGCTGTAAGTACGACTATACCTGCATTAAATAACAAAATTCCGACACATAGCACAAATTACGCTGCCTTACCACAAAATATAAATTTCGTTGAAGCAGCTGACAGGTCAGTAAATGCAGTTGTTCACATAAAAACAGAAATAAATATAAAATCTCAAAATTACCATGACTTTTTCGATCCGTTGAGAGAGTATTTATATGGTAATCGTGGCAGAAATCAATCATATGTTGCATTTGGTTCAGGGGTTGTTATTTCTTCTGATGGTTATATAGTAACAAATAATCATGTTGTTGAAAATGCTGATAAAATTTCAGTTACTTTTAATAATAGGGAAGAATTAACTGCGGAATTAATTGGAAGAGATCCCACAACTGATTTAGCCCTTATAAAGGTAAACACTAATAATTTACCACATCTTATCTTTGGTAATTCGGATGAGTTAAAAGTTGGAGAATGGGTATTGGCAGTAGGAAATCCATTTAATCTAACTTCCACTGTTACAGCAGGTATAGTAAGTGCTAAAGCCAGAAATATAAACATTTTAGGTGGTGCATCGTCTATAGAATCATTTATACAAACTGATGCTGTGGTAAACAGAGGAAACAGCGGAGGTGCCCTGGTAAATACCAGCGGAGAATTAATTGGCATTAACGCAGCTATAGCCTCACATACAGGCGTTTACGAAGGTTACTCCTTTGCAATACCTGCAAATCTAGCAAAAAAGGTTGTTGAAGACCTAAAGAATTATGGTGAAATACAGAGAGCTTATCTGGGAGTTCAGTTAAGGGATATAGATGCTGAATTTGCCAATGAAATGAATCTCCCTCAGGTAGAGGGTGTTTATGTGGCAGAGGTAATAAATAATAGTGGCGCTCAGGATGCCGGAATAGAAGATGGAGATATTATTGTTTCGGTAAACGGTACGACTACTAATACATTCTCTGAACTTGTTGGTACCATTGGGCAATATCGCCCAGGTGATAATGTAAATGTAACTGTAAATCGAGATGGAAGTATTAAATCATTTAAGGTAACCCTTAGAAATCAAGATAATACAACAGCAATAGTAAAGTCTGAAGAAAAGTTTTTCAATAAAGGACTTAATGTATCACTTCAAAAAGTATCCCAATTAAGCAAGGGTAATATGGGGATTAAAAGCGGACTAAGAATTACAGAAATTAATCCGGGAGTTTTACAAAGAGGTGGTATTTCTGAAGGTTTTATCATTACAGAAGTAAACGGTAAGTTAGTAAACTCTAAAGATGATCTGGAAAATGCATTGGACAATTCTGAAAACGGCAGAGTAAGGCTAATAGGAATTTACCCCAATGGAATGAAAGTTTCTTACGAATTTATGCTATAAATATTTGCAATTTAGAATAATTTAAAATAACTTGCATGCCCTTTTCAATTAATATACCAAGCAAATAAAATGCGTCAACTAAAGATAACAAAATCGATTACTAACCGTAACACTGCGTCTCTTGACAAATATCTTCAAGACATTGGTAAAGAAGGCCTTATAACTGCTGAACAAGAAGTAGAATTAGCCAGGCGTATCAAAAATGGTGATCAAGTGGCACTGGAAAAACTTACTAAAGCAAATTTAAGGTTTGTGGTATCTGTGGCAAAACAATATCAGAATCAAGGCCTTAGCCTTCCCGATCTTATTAATGAAGGTAATTTAGGTTTGATAAAAGCAGCAAAGAGATTTGATGAAACCAGAGGTTTTAAATTTATCTCTTATGCTGTATGGTGGATAAGGCAGTCTATTCTTCAGGCTTTGGCCGAGCAATCGCGTATTGTACGATTACCATTAAATCAGGTGGGATCATTAAACAGGATTAAGAAAGTATCCTCATTGTTGGAGCAAAAACTTGAGCGACCACCAAGCAATAAAGAAATTGCTGATGAAATGGAATTACCAAAGCATAAAGTAGAATTTGCCATGAAAATAGCCACACGATACGTATCAACAGATGCTCCGGTTATCGAAGATGAATCTACATCATTTCTAGACCTTTTTGTACCTACTGACAATCCATCTACAGATGACAGTCTCCTAAATGAATCATTAGGTCAGGAAATACAACGATCCCTGTCAACACTTAACGATAAGGAGAGAGATGTTATCAATTTATATTATGGCATAGGACAGAACCATGGTTTCACTCTCGACGAAATTGGTACAAAGTTCAACCTCACCAGAGAACGTGTTCGTCAGATAAAAGAAAAAGCCATCAGAAGGCTACGACATACATCGAGAAGCAGACTTCTAAAAGCATATTTAGGCCATTAGTCTCTGCAATCGTTTTAAATAAGGATTTTTTAATGAAAAATTAAGGTGTGTTTGTAAAGAAACACACCTTTTTTTTATTTTTGCAGCATGTAATCTAAATTAATAAATTAAAAGTTATTAGGATGCCACAAAAAAAGAACATGAACGGACTATACGAAAAGTCATTAAAAGAATGGGCCGACCAGGAAATGATTGCCAATGAATTCATTTCCGTACTTTCTAAATTATTCTATGATAAATCAATTGAATTGGTTTTATACCGTAACCAATTGGTAGACAGAAGTGCCAGTAAAATATTATATATGCACTCCTATGCCGAAAACCTAGTAGGTGCGAAACTTAATATCAATATTTCTCTGATGCTAGCAAAATCAATACTTCACTGTAATGTTTCACCTTCAAAACTGGATGTTGGAAAACTGAATATGGAGTGGGAAGAAGAAGGAAAAAATTATATTGACAGTGATGATTTTATTGAAACTAAACTCAAAAATTACATCAATGCAGATACTACTTTAGAAAAGCCGGTAGATGTTGTTTTATATGGTTTTGGTAGAATTGGTAGATTATTGGCAAGGGAGTTGGTTATCCAGGGAAATGGAAAGCAGTTGAGAGTTAGAGCAATTGTGACCAGAGGTAATGACGCAAATCAAATTGAAAAAAGAGCCTCATTATTGCGTCATGATTCTGTGCATGGTCAGTTCAGAGGTATTGCCCTGGAAAGTCCTGATGACAAAACAATTTATATAAACGGACATAAAGTTCTGATGCTTGCTGCAAATGCTCCGGAAGAAATAGACTATACAGAATATGGAATTAATAATGCTATTTTAATTGACAATACTGGTATTTTCCGCGATCGTGAAGGACTAAGCCGACACCTGAATGCAAAGGGCATTTCAAAAGTAGTTCTTACTGCTCCAGGCAAAGGAGATATTCCAAATATTGTATATGGTGTTAATCACAGTTCAATAGATTTTAGTGAAGAGAATATTCTTTCTGCAGCCTCTTGTACAACAAATGCTGCGGCCCCTGTACTGTCAATTATTGAGGAAAATATAGGTATAGAAAAAGGGCATTTGGAAACTGTTCATTCCTATACTAATGATCAAAATTTACTTGACAATTTCCACAAAAAAACCAGAAGAGGACGTTCAGCGCCATTGAATCTGGTAATCACGGAAAAAGGCGCAGCAAAAGAGGTAA
>PKTD01000213.1 GCA_002869315.1 Marinilabiliales bacterium
ATAGAGTAATTACTTTTTTCAAATTGGATATACAAGTACCAGGTGAGAGGCAGAAAAAAACCAAACCCAAGGGCAAGGTGTCCTGTTAATCTGAATATTTGCGGCGACAATAACATGATAACAAATCCTGACACCGCTGCAAGCCAGTAGTTAACATCAAATTCCTTAAGAATCAAGTAAATCAGTAACGATGATATTATAAATGAGATTATTAATAGAAAGTTTAAAATCCCAACGCTATAATTTCCAATGTTTGGAAATACTTGAGAGAGCGATCGTAAAGTCACCGATAAAACGGGGGTGCAGTCAGTATAAAGAAAATGTTCCCCATATGGGTAGTTTAAGCCTTCAAAATTTATTGCATCGCTATTGTTATTTATGTAGTAGGCATAGGTATAATAATTTTTAATTGCATCTCCTTTATCGCTAAATTGGTGGTGGTTTGGACTAATTAATATGGGTGAATAAAAAATATAAACAAAAACAACTGTAATGAAAATATTTAATATTAATGAATAATTTTTGTCGCCTTTAATCATCGAAAAATTTACATTTTTTGGTGAAACAAAAGTAAAACTTTATTTCCAGAAAGAACAGAATAAATCCGTATTAGAGAATTCTTCATTAAATTTGTAACCAAATATTCATAAGAATGATAAAGTTTAAATTAATAAGGTTGACAGTTTTATTCTCTCTGGGATTTCTAATTATATCTAATAACGTATTTGCACAAAGTCAGGACCTCAAGTATATTTTTATTGGACATTGTTATCAGCCAAATACGGCAGGGGATAAGGTTGATTATAGGCTGGAGAATTTTGATTTTACAGATTATGAAGGGATTTGGCTGGGGGGAGATGTTTGTTCTGAGGCTCTAATAAATTATGGTACAGTGCAATATATCGATAGTATATTTGATCTTGGCAATCCTGAAACTCACTGGGCAATGGGAAATCATGATGCCCGAAATGGAAATTGGGAATATATTAGTGATTTCAGTTATCGAAATACCTACTATGCCTTTACAAGCAACAAACTAACAAGGATAATAATAAATACTAACTTGGTCCCTACCGACTGTGAAAGTATGGATGAGCAGTATAATATCATTATGAATGTTTGCGATACTATTCAGGAATCGAAATATTTAGTTTTATTAATGCATCATGGCCTATGGGATAGCGTTCCTGGTCTGCCATCTACATACGATTATGCTCAGAGTCATTTAGTTTACTGGAATTCTAATTGTTACGATGTAAATAGCAACTTTGTACATTCCATTTACCCGAAGTTGATTGAAGTTGAACAAAGAGGGGTTGAAGTGGTTTGTGTTATGGGCGACATTGGCGACAGGACTAATAAGTTTGATGTTATTTCAGATGATGGCATACAGTTTCTTGGAAGTGGCTTGTATCATAATGAGCCAGACAATAATGTACTGGTTTTTGATTACGACTTAAGTGATTATAAACTAAGTTGGGATTTCCTGAATTTAGATTCGCTTTTGTTAGAACAGCAGAAATTAGTTAACGATTAATTTACCCGTAAAAATTATCTTTGAGTCTTCTTTCATACGTACTCTGTAAATGTAAAATCCGGAACCTAAATAGTTAGTATTAAAACTATAATCTGGTGCAACAACTTTAAAAGAAGAAATAACTCTACCAGACATGGATACAATTTCGATATATAATTCTGGAATTTCGGTAGTCGACAAGTTCCTAAACCTTCCTTGATCGGAAACTGGGTTTGGATAAAGTTGAATATCGCTAATAAATGTGCTGTCTATACCACTAATCAGATTTTCAATTATACCGTTTTTATCAACTTTAACAAGCAGTATATCAAAATAACCATTTCCAAAACTGTTTGTTTTCCCTATTAATATTACACCACTGTCAGCTGTTGAGAAGGCTTTATAAACATTTTCTATAAGATCGCCACCAAAGGTTAAATTCCAAATTTCATTACCTTCGTAATCAGTTTTTATTAAATAATAATCTGGTGATAAATTTTGACCAAAACTTTTAGTAGTTCCAGATAAATATAAGCCACCTTCAGAATTATTCACCATTGATATTCCATAATCGTACTCACTTCCTCCATATGTTTTTGACCATAATTCGTTACCCTCATTATCAGTTTTAAGTAAAATCATATCGAAACTACCGTTGCCATTGCTTTGTGTGGAACCACATATATAAATGCTTTCACCTTCAGTAACTATAGAATAACCAAAATCATGGCCATACCCTCCGTAGGTTTTTTGCCATAACTCATTACCATTTTTATCACAGCAAATAAGCATAATATCAGCATCGTGAGAGTTAAAATAAGTTGCATAAACGTCGTCGTAGAACCCCGCTTTTGTTCCAATAATCAAAAACTTATCAGTATCAAAAGTTATCACTTCTATTCCATAATCATCATAAGGAGTTCCGAAATTGTTACGCCATATTTCATTGCCATCTTTGTCTGTTTTTATTAATAGAATATCACCAAAGGGATCAATGTCTCTGGTATAGCCCAGTATGGCAATGCTTTTGTCTTCTAACTCAATACCATCAAAACCTATATCTTTACTATGTGTGCCGTATAAATTTTGCCAAATTATATTACCGTCATAATCCAGTTTTATTACTATTATATCAAGTAAAGAATAACCATAATCCCATACGTCCCCAACTATTATGTAGCCCCCATCTACTTCCGTTATGGATCTTATTAAATCATTATGTTTCCATCCAATGGTTTTAATCCATTCTGCATTGGCATTTTCATTTAATTTTATCACATAAATATCCATATTCCCAGTTCCGAAACTCTTTGTAGATCCACCTAAAAGATATCCTCCATCGGAACACTGTATTATATCATACCCAATTTCTTCTTTCTGTCCACCAAAAGTTAGTCCCTGGTTTTCCTGGGCATCTAATAAAAATGGTATCAATAAAAGAAAAAATAAATATTTCAATTTCACCTTCATAAAGTATTCACTTAATATTAGCAAATATATTAATAATGATAGTTATGTAGAATTTCTATTGTATATATGAGCAGGATAATAATTTTGATTAATATATCTTATGTAAAGTTTATCGAAAAATATACATTTGTACTCTGAAAATTATTTGAAATGAATTCTGTTTTTTCGAAATATTTGCAGTTATTGTTTATTTGCTTTTTCGCGTTAACATATTCTTCGTGTGTGCGTTATGAAGGTTATCCGATGGGAAAGGTACAGGTATGTGATTGTGAAACAAAAAATATTAGCGGTAAAAAATTTGTAGGTTCCGACACTACTTTGCCTTTATTTGATGGTGGTAGTTTACAAACAGATGAAATTTCAAGAAGTGGAAAGTATTCAGTTTTAACAACATCAAAAAACAAATATGCCCTTGGTAACCTAATAAAAAACACCATGCCTTTTATGTATTTTAAGGTAAGTGTATGGCGCTTTAGTGATAATGGCAAAGGTGTTTTGGTTGCTTCAGCAGATAACTCAAAAGGGCTATATGTTGCCAGTGAAAATGCTGTTGAAAAAGATGAAAGTGGATGGGAAAAACTAGAGATGGATGTTTTTATACCTCATAATTTCAAAAATAGGGATATAAAAATTTACGTTTGGAATAATGGAAATGGGAATGTTTATTTCGATGATCTAAAGATTCAAAGATTAAGTGGTAAGGAGTATCCTAAATACGATATAAATCCTTTAAGAATTCAAATAGATACTTCTGATTATTTAAAATTGGAAGAGAAAAGGCAGAATGCTTTCGAGAATGGTATTTTGCAGACCTCCGATAACGACTGGGTAAAAGGCATTTTATTTACGGATAAAAATGTTTTACAAGCAAAATTGAGGTTAAAAGGAGATTGGCTCGATCATTTAAAAGGTGAAAAATGGTCCTATAGAATAAAACTTAAAAAGTCGTATAGTTGGAACAGACTAAGAACATTTTCAATTCACACACCAACTGCCAGAGGTTTTCTAAGAGAATGGGTTGCTCATAAAATATTTGAAAGTCAGGATATTTTAACAACTCGGTATGGTTTTATTCCTGTCTACCTAAATAATAGTTCAAGAGGACTTTATGCCTGGGAGGAGCATTTTCAAAAGCAATTACTTGAATTTCGTAGCCGAAGAGAAGGACCTATTCTAAAATTTTCGGAAGATGGCTTTTGGCAAACTGTAAAACTTGAGGCTAAATATGAATATAAAACTAAACTTCCTTATTATAAAGCATCCCAGATTGAACCTTTTGGTATCGGTAGAACCTTAGAAAATCCTGTTCTATATAATCAGTTTTTACTTGCTCATAAACTTATGAAGCAATATAAGGATCAGTCAGCGTCAGTAACAGAAATATTTGATTTGGATAAGTTTGCAAGATATTTTGCTTTAATAGATGTGCTAAGAGCCTTTCATTCAAGGGCATGGCATAACCAGCGTATGTATTATAATCCTGTTTTATGTAAACTGGAGCCTATTGCATATGATGGTTTTGGCGAGAATCCCTCTCTATATCTTGGAATAAATAATAATTATGTATACCGTATATTACATAATAATGCTGTTCATGAAAATGAATATGATTTAGTTTCAAAAATGTTTCATGATGAAGAATTGGTTAAAAGCTATATCAATTATTTAAAAAAATATAGTACCATAAATTTTATAAATGAGCAGTTGAGTGATTTATATTCAGAGATAGTATATTATGATTCATTGATAAATTTAGAATTTCCTGGCCAAAGTTTTGACACTTCTTATCTTTATAAAAGTGCAGAAGACATTAGATATTATTTGCCTGAATTAGAAACTTTTCTTAATTCATATTCACAGCAAAAGCAGCCAAATATATATGTTGATACTATTGAGTATGTTGAGAATATTGTTTATGATAATACTCCGGAATATTTTGTAAATGCATATCTGAATAGTAGATTTGATGATAGTTTAGAAATACAGGTTTTTAATTATTATCCCAGAAAAGTAAAACTACTTGGAACAGGACATAATAATGAGTTTATTGATTTTTATCTGCCGAAAGTAATAAATATAGATCCTTTTAAAAACTCAGCACAGATACATAGTTTTATTTCAGACACCATAGCTAATTATTTGTTTTTTATGGCAGATGGTTCAGATGATATATTTGTAAAAGAAATATGCAAATGGCCTTTTCCACAAGGCGAAACTCCACAGCAGAAATTACTTAAAAAAGTAAATCTGGTTGACAATAATGCAATAGAAAAAATTGAGGGAGAAAATATTTATTTAAAAAATACTGAATTTGAATTATCAAAGCCATTGATAATACCAGCTGGTTATATAGTAAATGTTAAAGCAGGTACAAAAATAAATATAGTCGACAGTGCTTTTATTTTATCTTATTCTGCATTTAAATTTATTGGAGAAAAGGATAACAATATTATTTTCACTTCAAGCGATTTTACAGCCAGGGGAATTACTGTTTTGCAAGCTGAGCACAAATCAATATTAAAATATGTGAAGTTTAACAACCTGAATACTTTTTACTATGAAGGATGGGGTTTAACTGGCGCATTGACTTTTTATGAGTCAGATGTAGACTTATATAATATTACATTTTACAGAAATCAATGTGAAGATGCACTAAATATTATCAGGTCTGATTTTATCGTTACTAATTCCAGTTTTGATAATATTTATGCTGATGCTTTCGATTCAGACTTTAGTACCGGAAGGGTTGAAGATGTAATATTTACTAATATAGGGAATGATGCTATAGATTTTTCAGGGAGTAGAATATTAATACAGAATACAGATATAATAGGTGCTGAAGATAAGGGAATAAGTGGTGGAGAAGACTCAAAACTTGAAGTGAGAAACTGTAAAATCGAGAAGTCTAATATAGGAATTGCTTCCAAGGATTTGTCGGTTGTAAAAGTTTATGATACTAAAGTTACTGATTGTAATTACGGACTTGTACTATTGAAGAAAAAAGTGGAATATGGCCCTGCTGAAATAATTGCGAATAATCTAACTATTTCAAATTCAAAGGTAAAACATTTGATAGAGCAAGGGTCAAAGGTTACTGAAAATGGGCTTGTGATAAAAGGCAAAGAAAAGGATGTGGCAAAACTGTTTTATTAAAAATAAACTAGTGAAAATTATCAGGGAGAATATTATATTTCTTTTATTATTTAGTGTTCTATTCATTGTTTCATGTAATAGGACTTACCAGCATGATACCATCGATTTTGAATGCTCTCTTGAAAAAATTGCCGATGATAAAAATTTCTATGCTGATAATGATAGTTCCATACTTATTAAAGGAGTTGCTCAAAAGAATTCTGAAGTGGTCAGATCTGGGAAATATTCGGTTAAAACAAATTCCAAGTCGAAATTTAGTTGTAGTGTAGAATTAAAAAATATTTCAGCAGACAGTTATATTTATGCTTCTATATGGAGAAAAGACGGAGGGCCTAAAGAGTTCCTGATCATTTCTTCCAATGGGAATACAAAATTATATAAAAGTACTTCAACGCCAGTAAAAACTGATAGTTTAGGTTGGGAGAAACTGGAATTGCAGTTTTATTTACCAGCAAATTTTAATGATAAGCACCTTAAAATTAATGTATGGAACTCAAGTGGTAAAATTGTATATTTTGATGATTTAGAAGTTTTAATATTGAAACAAAAAACCTATCCCATTTATAAAGAAGAGGCTTTGCATATTGAAATGGATAAACAAGAATATTTGAAATTAAAGGATGTAAGGTTAAGGTCTTTTAATTCAGGTTTACTTCAAAGTAGAGATGATGATTGGGTAAAAGGCTTTATGTTTTGGGATAGTTTGCAGATGAAGACAGAACTGAGGTTAAAGGGTGATTGGCTTGATCATCTTTATGGTGATAAATGGTCGTTCAGAATGAAGTTGAAAAAGAAGGCTGTCTGGAAAAGAATGAGGACTTTTTCAATACAAAACCCGATGGCTCGCGAAGGTGTTTATGAATGGATGGCTCATAAGATATTTATTTCAGAAAGTGTTCTAACCACAAGATATGGCTTTGTTCCTCTTACTTTTATGTCTAAAAACTTAGGTTTTTATGCTTATGAAGAGCATTTTACTAAACAGTTGGTGGAATCTCAGATGAAAAGAGAAGGGCCAATTATGCGATTTGTTGAAGACGCTATGTGGGATACTCGTACTTTCGATGAAAATGGGAAAAGAAATTATAAAAAAACTGCCTATTTCGAATCCTCTGCCATAAAACCCTTTTCGGCATCTAGAATAATAGAAGATAGTACCAAATTAAAACAATACATAATTGCCCAAAACTTGATGTATCAATACAAGTATAATCTGAGACCTGCTTCTGAAATATTTAATATTGATGCTCTTGCAAAGTATTTTGCCTTTGCCGATGTTATGTATACGCGGCACAGTATTATATGGCATAACCAAAGGTTTTATTATAATCCCGTATTGTGTAAACTGGAGCCTATTGCCTATGATTGCTTCTCCGATGTTGGACTTCATGACTTAAAAGGTAGAAATATCTTTGGTTATTTTACCGATCACAACAAAAAACTTGATAGCAGAGAATTTTATATGGTGAGAAACTTATTTAATGATGCAAAATTTGTAAGTCAATATATTGAATACCTAAAAAAATTCTCAGATAGAACTTATATTGAATCAATAGTTAAGCCTTTTTATAAGGATGCAATGATATATGATTCTTTAGTAAAACTTGAATTTCCAAAAACATCATTTGATACATCTAATTTATTTTATAATGCCGAAAATGTAAGAAAGGATGTGTATAAATTTGAACAAGAATATTTAAATAGGCAAATTAAGTATGGAAAATGGACAAATGACATTCTTTATCAAAAAGAACTTGACACTTTACTTGAAAATAAGTTTATTATTAACTTACTGAATTGTTATTTACAGGAGGCTGAAACTGATTCCATCAGAATTTTGGTAAATAGTAATTTTCCAGATACTCTAATTCTTTTGGGCGTAGGAGAAAATAAAGATTTAATTAATGAGTTTTTGGTTCCAAACATCAAATTGAATCCAGGATATACTGAATCTAGTGAATTAGAATTTATCCTACCTAAAACAAAAGCAAATTATTTGTATCTAACAAGAAAAAACACTAATGAAATATTAGTAAAAGAGATTTTTAATTGGCCAAAACCAACTGGATTGGAAACACCATACCAAGAATTAAAAACTAAGTTCCATTTGGGTTCCAATACTAATTATAATATTGAAGGTGATAAAATAGTATTTAATGAAACAAATATTATTATTGATGAACCATTGATAATACCTTCAGATTATAAGGTAATTATTCCTTCAGGTACTAGCATTGATATTATTGATAGTGCTATGATTATATCCTTTTCCCCGGTTTTTATTAATGGAACTAAAGAGAAACCCGTAATAATAACTTCCTCTGATTTTACTGGCAATGGCTTTACTATTCTTCAAGCAAAGGAAAGGTCGAAACTTAATAATGTAAAATTTGAAAACCTAAACACTCTCGACTATAAATCTTGGACGCTCACAGGTGCTTTAACATTTTATGAGTCGGATGTGGATTTGGATAATGTTACATTTTACAGAAACCAATGTGAAGATGCCTTGAATATTATCCGTTCTGACTTTAAACTGACAAATTCTGGTTTTGATTATATATATGGTGATGCATTCGACTCAGATTTTAGTACAGGAACAGTTGATGGTGTGAGTTTTACTCATATTGGCAATGATGCCATAGATTTCTCAGGAAGTAAAATATTAATACAAAATACGGAGATAATAGGGGCAGAAGATAAAGGAATAAGTGGTGGTGAAGACTCTCAGCTGGAAGTTAGGAACTGCACTATTGAAAATGCAAATATTGGAATTGCTTCAAAGGACTTATCTGTGGTTGAAGTATTTGATACTGAGCTTGTGGATTGTAATTATGGCTTAGTCCTATTAAAGAAGAAACCCGAATATGGCCCGGCCAAAGCAACTCTTAAAAATGTGGCTATAATAAATGCCAAAATTGAAAAACTAATTGAAAAGGGTTCGGTTGTTTTTGAGGATGGTAAAAGTGAATATGGAACAGAAACTAATGTTGCAGGTAAATTCTATTAAAAAATTCCTTTCCTTTGTTATTGTTAATCGGATAAAATAATATTAACTAAAAATAAAAAAATGAAATTTACAAAAATTGCCATGACATTGATTTTTGCCTCTATGATTGTTGCATCATGTAATACTGTAAAAGATGCACTCGATGTTACTTTCGATACTAGTTTTAAAACTCCATTTAATATTAATGTTCCTGCAGGTACAAAGGCAGGAGTGGATGGTACTTTTTCTGAAAGTGCAACGATAGATCCGCTTGCTGATCCTGATGTTGCCCAATATGCGGATAATATTAAAAGTTTTAATGTTATAGAAATTACTGGAACAATTACTGCTATTAATAAAGATGTAACATTTTTTATTGAGGGCAGAAGAGAACTTGGTTTTAATTTCCCTCAATTTGGTAAGAAT
>PKTD01000181.1 GCA_002869315.1 Marinilabiliales bacterium
ATCCAGTTTACCCATCCAGTTTTATGGATATATTGGCAATGGCTGTGATTTTTTCTCCCGTTTTGAAGAAGTACCTCTGGAAGATAGCGATCCTGCAAACACATTAAAAATTAGGATTTACAGAAAAACCATACAACAGGATATGTGCACAGAAGAAGCAAAATATCTGAATGATGCAATTATTAACTTAAGTGGTATGGCAGCAGGTAATTTCTATATTAAAGTTGCTCAGCCTGATGGCTCTTATTTAGAGGGGAAAGCTTTTGTTCAGGAATAATCAACAAAGAAAATAATAATAATAACCGCTGTTGAATTAATCGACAGCGGTTTTTATTTTAACTTATTCTTGCTATTTTTCGTAAATTTGCAATCCAAAATAAAGACAGTGGAAATACTTGAAAAATTAGAGGTAATTAAAAATCGTTGGGAAGAACTTGCTGAACAGATGTCTGATCCGGAAGTTATTGCCGACATGAAGAAGTTTATAAAAATAAATAAGGATTATAAGGATTTAGAACCTGTTGTTCAGGCATATAAAGAATATAAAAACCTTGTTGAGAATATAGCCAACGCCAAGGAAATAATTGATAATGAGAAAGATCCTGATTTTAAAGCCATGGCAAAAGAGGAATTAGATGAATTAGTTCCTCAACAGGAGAAGATGGAAGAAAAAATTAGAATCCTGATGATTCCAAAAGATCCTGAAGATGATAAAAATGCTGTAATGGAAATACGTGCTGGTACTGGAGGCGACGAGGCCAGCATATTTGCCGGCGACCTATTCAGGATGTACCAAAAGTATTGCGATACACAAAAATGGAAAGTTGACATTGTTAACATGAATGAAGGTACAGCAGGTGGATTTAAAGAAATAGTATTTAATGTAAACGGTCCAGGAGCATATGGGTTACTAAAATTTGAATCAGGAGTGCACCGCGTACAAAGAGTACCAAAAACGGAAACGCAAGGGAGGGTGCATACATCAGCAGCATCTGTAGTTGTACTTCCTGAGGCAGATGAATTCGACATCGAATTAAATGAAAAAGACATACGAAAGGATACATTTTGTTCTTCAGGTCCTGGAGGTCAGTCGGTTAACACAACTTATTCGGCTATACGTTTAACTCATATACCTTCAGGCATAGTTGTTAGTTGTCAGGATGAAAAGTCACAGATAAAAAATCTTGCCAAAGCAATGAAAGTGCTTCGGACAAGACTATATGAAAGAGAGTATGCGAAACATCTGGAGGAGATGTCTTCAAAGCGAAAGACTATGGTTTCAACAGGTGACCGTTCTGCAAAAATCCGAACTTATAATTATCCTCAAGGTAGAGTAACCGACCATAGAATAAACTTAACTCTTTACAATTTACCTTCTATAGTTGGTGGAGATATCCAGGAAATTATAGAAAAATTACAAATGGCAGAAAATGCTGAGAGACTCAAAGAGGAATTTGAGGATTAATCAAATTAATTATTTAATATGAATAAAGAAGAATTATTTAATATCATAAAAAAGAAGAAATCATTTTTATGTATAGGTCTAGATACGGACATAAACAAAATACCTCCTCACCTTTTAAAATCCGAAGACCCTGTTTTTGAGTTCAACAAAAAAATCATTGAACAAACTCATCATCTGGCTATAGCATATAAACCAAATATAGCATTCTATGAGTCTTTGGGTTCAACAGGTTGGGAAAGTCTTGAAAAAACTGTTAATTTCATTAAAGAAACTAGTTCAGAAGTATTAATTATTGCTGATGCAAAAAGAGGCGATATAGGTAATACTTCTGCCATGTATGCCAAAACTTTTTTTGACACCTATAATTTCGATGCGGTAACTCTTGCGCCCTATATGGGTTACGATACTGTATCTCCCTTTTTAGAATACGATGGTAAATGGTCGATAGTCTTAGCCCTGACTTCAAACCCAAGCGCTGATGACTTTCAATATCTGCGAGACAAATCAAAAGATGAGTTACTTTACGAGAGTGTTTTAAAAACTGGATCTAAATGGGGAACTTCTGATAACATTATGTTTGTAGTAGGTGCTACCAAAGCAGAGTCTTTGAGAAATGTAAGAAAGTTCGCTCCCGATAATTTTTTACTGGTTCCGGGTGTTGGAGCACAGGGAGGAAGTCTTAAAGAAGTTGCAAAATACGGAATGAACTCTCATTGCGGACTTCTGGTAAACTCATCAAGAGGAATTATTTATGCATCTAAAGATGAGAGTTTTGCAGAAGTTGCTAAAATTAAAGCGGAAGAGTTGCAAATGGAAATGGCTGAATATTTAGAAAAAGCTAATCTACTTTAGTTGGTAATATCAACCTGCCAATTTCCTGGCTCATAAATAATAAATTCAAAACTACAGGTATGTCTGGATGTATGGGCAGTATTCCAGGTTATATATCTCAGTTTTATTGTGACTGGAAATACCATTGTTTCAACCCCTATTGATCTTCCATTTTCAAAAGTAGAACCACTGGTAGTACCTACAGTTAAATCCAATATATCCCTGTTTATATTTCCGTTAAGTTTTAAATCTATAAAAATCCTGTTTCCATCTCCTTCTCTGCGAAAACTATATCTCGTAACATACTCATTATGCACTACTTTAGGAGGTTTTGGCTTCTTTCCTTTATATTCGTTATCCTTCCAAATTCCCTCTTGTATAGTATCATGACCATTTTTCTGAAAAGTATAAATGCCCTCTCCATCGCGTAACCCCATTTTCCACCTACCTTCATATTTTTCACCACTACCCCACATATAAATTCCTTCTCCATGGGGATATCCTTTTCTGAAATTACCTTCATAGGTATCTTCTCCAACTGCTTTTCCATGACCGTGAGCAAGGCCTTTTTTGCATTTTCCAGTATAATTTCCCTGTAGTTCAGGGATTAATACTTTACATTGCGACTGTGAATAAGTTATCCCTGACAAAAAAAACGATACTAGCACTAATATTGACTTCAACATGTTTTTAGATTTAATTAACTCTCGTGTAAAATACTTATGAAAATTACTTTTTATTTTTACTCTCAAAGGGTATAGTAATCCCAAGCCAGGGTATTGCAAAAAAACTATCTATTTCCTTATTGATAGGGACAAATAATCCGTAATCAATACTTACAGATTTTACCAAACTCCTACCTCCAAGAGATATTATAGTAAGATATTGTCCACTACCCAAAGCAATAAAATAGTTCTCAGTTAAAATGAAACTACCCTTATTACCAACTCTGGCTATACCACTAATATTTATTAAAGGACTATCTGCCCAGTCGCCATCAGCATAGCCCCAACCCAGGCCTATACTAATATTTTTATCTCTGCTACCAAATGTTGTCGTTGCATAGGCTAATCCAAATCCAAAACCATCATCTCCAAGAATAGTACCTATTATACCACCCGCACCAATATTAAATTTATTTTCAACTACAGGAAAGCTAAATTTGGGTGTAATCCATATGGGTGTAGGGGCACCACCTCCGAATAAAAAGAGTGGCATTATTCCTATTCCAAGTGTAAACTTGTTTGAAAAGCCATATGAAAACTGATTAAAAAGTACCCAGTAATTTTGATAATAGCCTTCTCCTTTGTTTAATCCATAACCATTTGGTGCCCAAAAATACCTTGCTGATTGTATATTTTCATGCCAATATACTCTTTGTCCATCTTTGGTAGGTTGTGCCTTTCTAATTTTTTTTATCAGGCTGGTCTTTAAAGTGAGTACTCCATAATTAATGGTACTTAACTTTACATAATCAACAGTTTGCTCAATTACTTTTCCATTCATAACATTTCCATCATGCATTTCGATGGAATACGTTAAAGTGTCTACTTCCTGAGCATTAAGATTCAGACTGTATAACACCAATAAAAATAGTGTTAAAAAAGTAAGTCTCACAGTATGCTGTTTGTATTCTAGTTTCTATATGGGATATTAAATCCCATCAATTATGGTTGTCCATCCATGTATATCTTCTACAGTACCTTCCTGAATTCCACGTAATGTTTCATAAAGTTTTGTAGAAATAGGACCTGCTTCACTACCATATTCAAAAGTAGTGTCAGTAGATCTGTCGTAAATCTTGCCAATAGGCGAAATAATCGCAGCTGTGCCACAAGCACCGCATTCGTCAAATGTTTCTAGTTCCTCAAAAGGAACAGGTCTTCTTTCGACTTTCAATCCTAAATCACGAGCGATTTGCTCCAAACTCATATTGGTAATTGAGTGAAGAATACTCTTTGATTTCGGAGTTATATAAGTATTATCCTTTATACCGAAAAAGTTTGCCGGACCCGCTTCATCAATATATTTTTTCTCTTTAGCGTCAAGGAAAAGTACTGATCCAAAGCCATTTGCATGTGCTCTATGTCCTGCTCGCAAACTGGCCGCATAGTTTCCACCAACCTTAATATGTCCCGTTCCAAGTGGTGCTGCACGATCATAATCGCGAACAACTTCTATGGAAACAGGTTTAAAGCCTTCTTTAAAATAAGGTCCTACAGGTGTAACAAAAACCATAAACATATATTCATCTGCAGGCTTCACTCCTACCTGTGCCCCACTTCCAAATAAAAGCGGTCTGAAATATAGTGTAGAACCCGTTCCATAAGGAGGAATATATTTATTATTTAATCTGGCAACCGTTTTGAGTGCTTTTTCAAACAACTCTTTTGGTACTTCTGCCATCATAATACCCTGAGAGGAAAGTTGCATTCGTTTTGCATTTTCTTCCCAACGGAAAAGCCTTACTTTTCCATCAACACCACGATATCCTTTTAATCCTTCAAATGCCTCCTGACCGTAGTGAAGACCGGTGGCAGCCATATGTATATCGATATGCTCAGAACTACTTACTTCCAACTCACCCCATTTATTATTGCGATAATAACATCTAACATTATAATCGGTTTTAAAATAGCCAAAGGGAAGTTCACTCCAATTTATATCCATTTGTGTAAATTTTACAATTAATAACTAATTTTTTATCCATTAAATATAGGGGCTAAGTTAATAATAATTACAAATCCATTTTTAAAAACACCCTTAAGTTATTTATCTGTTTAATAGCATTTTGAGATTTTCTTTAAAAAAAAATATTTATTTTTTTGTTATATGGTTCTATTCTAAACAAAAAGCAGATTTATTCATTAATAAGTTTTTCCTAAAAAATAAATATAAAAAGGCGAAAACAACTAAAAAATTTAACTTTGCTAAAAGTTTTGAAATGATTTTTTTAGAGCGTCAGGAAAACAATCCATATTTTAATATCGCTGCTGAAGAGTATGTGCTAAAGAACTTCAGTGAAGATGTTCTAATGCTATGGGAAAGCAAAGAATCAGTTGTCGTTGGGAAACACCAAAATGCATTCGCTGAGATAAATTATCCATTTTTAATTGACAACAGAATTCCTCTCATAAGAAGAATTTCGGGTGGCGGAACTGTATATCATTGCAAAGGAAATATTAATATTACTGTACTTAAAAATTCTGACGATAATAATGGAACAATTGATTTTCATGCTTTTACAACTCCTTTAATTGAATTCCTGAAGGGTTTCAATCTAAATGCAAAATTTGAAGGTAAGAATAATTTAACCATTGATGGATTAAAGTTTTCCGGAAATTCGGCTCATATATATAAAAATAAATCTCTACACCACGGAACTATCCTTTTTGATGCTGATCTTACAACTCTGGAAAGTATTATAAATACTAATCCCAATAACTTTAACGACAAATCAGTTAAATCCATAGTTGCTAAAGTTACTAATCTTAAACCACTTATAAAACCTGAAACAGACTTTAAATTATTTAAAGATAAGCTTAAAACTTTCCTTCTTAATTACTACAATATCAGTAAAATACACTATTTCACAAAATTTGAAAAGAGTGAGATTTTGAAACTAATGCAAAGCAGATATAAAAGTTGGGATTGGAATTTTGCATATTCTCCTAATTTTGAATTTAATAATGAGTTGATGGACGATGAAAAAGTATATAGTTGTAACGTACAAATAATAAAGGGCATCATCGACAGTATTGAAATCAGGGAGGATAATAGGGAGGATAATAATGAGTTAGTTAATATTGCCAGTGTTCTAAAGGGTAAAAAACTAATGCAAATGAGCATAAATTCTGCATTAAATGAAGCCGGTTTAGAAGCAGATAAAATCAAAATAATCCTGAAATTACTACATCTTTTAAACTAATATATAGTGCTGAATAACTACGATATAACCGAATTGCAAAATAGTTTCGAAGGTGAAATTCTAACTGACGATTCCATAAAAATAATATATGCTACCGATGCTTCTGCCTACCGCGAACTACCCGAATTTGTTTGTTATCCAAAGAATGAAAATGACATTAAACTATTAATCGATTTTGCTCATAAGAATAATACTACAATTATTCCTCGCACAGCAGGCACATCTCTTGCAGGTCAGGTTGTTGGAAAGGGTATAATTGCTGATGTATCCAAGCACATGACTTCTATACTCGAACTTAATACCAGAGATAAATGGGTTAAGGTACAGCCTGGAGTGGTATTGGATGAATTAAATAAATATCTTGAAGATTTTGGATTATACTTTGGCCCTGAAACCTCAACAGCCAATCGTTGTATGATAGGAGGAATGCTGGGTAATAACGCATGTGGCGCAAGGTCTTTGGTTTATGGAAGTACAAGAGATCATACACTGGAAGTAGAAACCATTCTTAGCGATGGTTCTGATGCAATTTTTAAAGAAATTGAGAGTGAAGAATTCGAGTCTAAACTGAAGGAAAAGAGTCTGGAAGGAGATATCTACAGGAAGATAAACACTCTTCTGTCAAATAGCCAGAATGTAGATGAAATCAATAAAGAGTTTCCTCCGCTTGAGTTGAAAAGAAGAAATACGGGCTATTCAATAGATTTGATAGCAAATACTGAGTTATTTTCAGATTCCAAGCGTAAATTAAATTTATCTAATCTGCTGGCAGGATCCGAAGGCACCTTGGCCTTTACAACTGCCATAAAACTGAATCTAGTTGATGTTCCGCCCAAACATAAAGCACTGCTTTGTATTCATTTTAAAACAGTTGCAGAATCACTCAGAGCCAATAATAAAATTCTCGATCACAAACCCAGGGCTGTTGAACTTATGGATAAGCCCATTATGGATCTCAGCAAAAAAAATATAGAACAGGCAAAAAACCGATTCTTTATAGATGGTGACCCGGGTGCAATTTTAATTATCGAACTTGCTGAACATTCTGAGGATGAGTTAATAAGCAAATCAGAAAACCTAATAAATGATCTAAAAAGCAATAAATTAGGCTATCATTATCCAATAATAAAAGGCAAGGATATCAGCAAAGTTTGGGAAGTACGAAAAGCAGGCCTGGGTATTCTTAATAATATGGTTGGTGATGCTAAGCCTGTTGCTGTAGTTGAGGACACAGCAATCTTACCTCAATATTTACCCGACTATATTGATGATTTTGAAAAACTTCTGAAAAAACATAATCGCTCTTGTGTTTATTACGCTCATGCCGCCACTGGGGAATTGCATTTACGCCCAGTATTAAATCTTAAAAAAGAAGAGGATGTAAAACTTTTCCACACTATTGCTTTGGAAACAGCACATCTGGTAAAAAAATACAAAGGCTCCTTAAGTGGAGAACATGGAGATGGCAGGCTCAGAGGGGCTTTTATACCATTGATGATCGGCGACAAAAACTATGAGTTAGTAAAAGAAATTAAGGCCGTTTGGGATCCTGAAAACATTTTCAACAAAGGTAAAATTACCGACACTCCCAAAATGAACACTTCACTTAGGTATGAGAATTTAGAAGATAAGGACGATATAGAAACTATTTTTGATTTCTCTGCTGATATGGGACTTTTGAGAGCTGTTGAGAAATGCAATGGTACGGCTGCTTGTCGCAAGACAGAAGTTATTGGTGGTACCATGTGCCCTTCATATATGGCTTCCAGAAATGAAAATCAAACTACCAGAGCAAGGGCTAATATTTTAAGGGAATTCCTGAGTCGTTCGGAAAAGAAAAATCCATTTAATCATAAAGAAATTTATGAGGTTATGGATTTATGCCTTTCATGTAAAGCATGTAAGTCGGAATGCCCTTCAAGTGTGGATATTGCTAAATTAAAAGCCGAATTCCTGCAACATTATTATGATGATAACGGAATTAGTTTACGAACCAGACTTATAGCCAATATTACCAAGGTCAATATGTTGGGGAGTTATATGCCATCAGTGTTTAATTTCTTACTGAAAAACTCCTTCAGTTCCTATTTGATGGCAAAAGTTTTGGGCTTTAGCACAGAAAGGAAATTCCCTTCATTAAGCAAAAAACCACTGGACAAGATAATTGCTAAAAGAGGTAAACTGGATTCGGATTTTCCCAATGGAAAAGTTTATCTGTTCAATGATGAGTTTACCAGATTTAATGACACTTCCATTGGTATAAAAGCTATAATGCTTTTAAATAAACTTGGTTATGAGGTGATTATACCCAAACATATTGAAAGTGGCAGAACCTATCTTTCCAAAGGACTAGTCAGAAAAGCAAAGAAAATAGCCAATAAAAATGTAAAGCTTTTAAAAGATATAATTGGAATTGATACTCCATTAATTGGAATAGAACCATCTGCAATTTTGAGTTTTCGTGATGAATATCCAGAACTTGTAGATAAACATATGAGAGAAGATGCAAGTGCATTAAAATCTAATTGTTTTATGATAGATGAATTTCTTGCAAATGAGATGAAAGCGGGAAAGATTAAAGTCTCTGATTTTACTCATCATATGATGAAAGTTAAACTTCATGGTCACTGTCATCAAAAAAGTTTGGCCTCTACCCTGCCATCTAAATATATTCTCTCATTTCCAGAAAATTATCAAGTTGAAGAAATACCATCTGGATGTTGTGGAATGGCAGGTTCCTTTGGTTATGAAAAAGAGCATTATGAATTAAGTATGCAGGTAGGCGAATTAGTGTTGTTTCCTGCAATAAGAAATACAGCAGAAAGTACCATTATTGCTGCTCCTGGAACATCTTGTCGTCATCAGATTAAGGATGGCACCTCCAGAACTGCCTTACATCCTGTGGAGGTGCTGTGGGATGCTTTAATCAAAACTTATTAAATAATTATGATATTAATTGATAAACCATATGTATCAGATTATCTTTTAAAAACAATAAAAGATTATAATCTGAAAATAATTGAAACGGGAACAGCAAAAGAATTTACTAATGATAATAGCCTTAATTGGATAAAAGAAAGTGATGCAATAAAAATTCTTGAAGACAACCCAAAGCAAATTCTCTATTCCAATTCTGAAAATTCCATAAATTGGGTTGAAAAAAACCTTACAAATACTGTATTGCCTGAAAAAATCAAACTTTTTAAAGATAAGATACTCTTTAGGGACTTATTAAAGGAAGACTATCCTGACTTCTTTTATTTGGGCATTAACTATAAGGATATCAGAAGTATGGACCCTAATCAACTCACTTACCC
>PKTD01000129.1 GCA_002869315.1 Marinilabiliales bacterium
CAAAATATAGTATTCAGATTTTCAACAGGACTTTACTATCAGCCCCCATTTTACAGAGAGATGCGTAATATGGATGGAACTTTAAATCCTGATATCAAATCTCAAAAGTCGATACATTTTATTCTGGGTGGTGATTATAGGTTTCAGGCCTGGAATCGACCATTTATATTTACTACGGAATTGTACTATAAGTACTTAGATGATTTGGTGCCTTATGTGGTTGATAATGTTAGGATTAAATATTATGCCGACCAACTTGCAAAAGGATATGCCACTGGTGTAGATTTTAAGGTTTATGGCGAATTTGTGAAGGGTGTTGATAGTTGGATTAGTCTATCATTATTAAAAACCCAGGAAGATATTTATGGAGATTATTATTATAATTATTTTGATGAAGATGGTGAACTTATTACCTCAGGAATAAACTATGCAGGAGCATCAACCGATAGTGTTAGAGTAGAACCAGGATATCTTGACAGGCCCGGAGACCAAAGGATTAATTTTTCAATTTTCTTCCAGGATTATATTCCCGGACTTCCATATGTAAAAATGCATTTGAGATTAATGTACGGTACTGGATTGCCTTTTGGTCCTCCTCAGTCTGAGAGATACCAGCAAACAAGACGTATGCCTGACTACAGAAGAGTGGATATAGGATTTGCATATGATATTATAAGTGAAAGAACACAGATGAAGCCCTGTAGTTTTTTGAATAATATTAAGGGAATGACAGTTAGTTTGGAAGTTTTCAACTTATTACAGATTTATAATACCATTTCTTATGTTTGGATAAAGGATATTAATAATACCCAATATGCTGTACCAAACTATCTCACACCTAGATTGATTAATTTGAAATTAACTGCTAGTTTCTAAAAAGGTTTACTTATCTAAGTAAGGTAAGGGTTCCAGTGTGTTTTTGCTTTTCACTATTTATTCCTTCATCTTTAAACTGGTAATTCACTTTATAAACATAAACTCCTACCGGAGCAGATTTGCCATTAATTTTTCCATCCCATTTTTCATTTTGATCGTTGGTAGAAAAAATTAACTGACCCCATCTGTCGAATATATTCATTTCAAAAAATGCCAGATTTCCAGAGGAGAAAACTCCAAAATTATCATTTAACTCGTCTCCGTTGGGAGAGAATGCATTGGGAATTGCAAAAATAAACTGTTCACTAATCTGAACTTTCACGGTTTCACAATCTGTAATACCACATTGGTTTTCATATTTAGCATAGTAGTTTGTTGTTTCCTCCGGGCGGTAAATTACCAATGGGTTAGAATTGCCGATTATATTTCCATCACAAGATTCATTGGTCCAAACCAATTCATCACCCAAACCACCAATAGCCTCCAAAGTAATATTTATCTCATCAAGTATGTTTAATGAGTCAGGGGTTGCTATTATTTGATCAGGAATTTGTGGAAGAGGATTTATAACCACAGTTGAAGAATTTAAACTCAACGGAGGATAAAATCCAGAATTATTTCTTATAATTGAATTATTGGAAAAATCAATCTCTGCTATGCCTGCAGCATCAGCAATGAAATTAATTGTAAATATTTTACTATCTTCAATAGTCTGTCCAATATTATCTTTCCATAAAATATAAATACTATCGTTTGAGGTATAATATTGCAAACTGGAAATGGAATTATTAATATCGCTTATATCCACAAAGCTTGTTATGCTATTGTCGAAAGTTGCAATGAAATTCAAACTGTCAATAACAATGAAATTAGTGATACTAAATGCTAAGGAGACAGTTTCGTTTTCACAAACAGTTATGTCCTCCAGTCCACCTATAACTTCAGGTGATAGACTAACTTTTAATAATGCTTCATTTGAGAATAGGGGAGAGCATCTGCCATCCAGCAAACATCTGAATAAATATGAATTCATTTCAATGGTTGTATTGCTTACAGTTAGTGTATTTGTAGTGGTTCCACTATAGTAAGTGTTGTCGTTAATATCATTCCAGCTTAAACCATCATCCGTGCTTAACTGCCATTGAAATGAGTGGTTATTTAATCCGTCAACTTCAAAAATAGCAATGTCTCCAGGTTCTATAAGAGTGTCGGAAGGTTGAAGTAAAATTTCAACTAATGGTATAACAACAATTTTTATGCTTTCGGAAGGTAATGTGGCGAAGCCATCAGTTACTTCCACATAATATGTGGTAGTTTCAGATGGTTGCACATTAATTGTAGTTTCACTTCCACTATGGTTATATCCTGGAGGGTCAGATGTCCAGGTAGAAGTATAACTTCCGGAACCACCTTCAATATTTATTTGAATGTCACTATTATCACCCAGGCATATAGTATCAGGTAATGCCTCAAGAGATAAAATTGTCAAAGGTCCTCCCGTAACGTTTATAGTCAGTGTATCCCAATTTGAGCATAGTGAACTTTGATCAATAACTTCGAAAGTAAAAAGAGCAGAGTTCTCAAGGGTTATTGTTTGAGGATCCTGACTAAGTGGGTCTTGCAGTAAATTGTCTGGTATCCATTGGAAATCCAGTGGACCAGGACTACCATCCATAAAGCCATGCAAGGTAGTAGTAGTTCCATAAGGTATTGAAGTGGCATCTGCAGTTAATTGTGATTCTGGGCTTTGTTTTACATTAATATTATGGCTTGTTAAAACAGATTCACAACCCTCTTCAACCATTAAACTTATAGTTTTTAATCCCGAAGTATTCCATGTGAGTTCATAAGGGCCTTGTCCACTTCCAGTAATTATGTTTGCACTTCCAAATCCCCAGTTATATATTGCTGATGCAGAAGCGGTGCCTGTATAGGTTACTGTAACAGTATCCAATGAGCAACTTTCAGAAACTAAGTCAAATGTTGATGTTGGTATATCTCTTACATTCACTGTGCATTCGTCATAAAAATAACTTACTGCATTGAAGTTAATGTCATCAAGGGAGAAATCATTTCCGTTAGTAGCTGTATTTTGGTTAACTATACTGATAGTTGCTGATGTTGAATTACCTGAGTTCCATGTTTCGAAGAAACGTTTCCATAAACACGTAAAGTTACTGGCCGTAAAAGGAGATCCCAACAATTCTCCATTAATTTTAAATTGCAATATTGCCGGACTAATTGGAGATAGACTTGCTACCCATGTGGAAAATTCGTATTCAGTGTCTTGAGTGATGCCAGTGATAGTTGTACTCCATACAACTACATTTGCTTGTCCGGCACCATTGACGGCCATAAAGTTACCACTTCCAGATGTGTGATCATTATCACAAAAAAAGTTATCATGATTGAAACTGGCGTCAGCAGTTATAGCATAAGTACCTTCATTCCATAAGCCATTTGCACCTGGGCTGTATGTATACTCACTTGTAAAATCGCCATTATTACCTTGTTCAAAATCTCCATTACTCACAAGATTTATCAAACTAACGGACCTTGCTTCAAGTGTATAGACAGTGGTATCTATGGGACTTACTGTTGGAGTTAAAATATTCGGGTCGCTGATAGTAGGATCATCAGGCACTGATGTCCATGTATATGAATACATTCCAGGACCAGAACCTTGCAACATAATTGTTTCTCCTATGCAAATTGTACTGTCAGGTCCGGCATCAATCTGACATTTAGCATAATATGCTATTAAACTAAGAAATATAATCAAATAATACTTCTTCATATTTTTGGTTTTGATTGCCCAAAAATAGTGAATTAATTTCTGTTGATAGGAAACGAATCAGACTAATTTATTACAACTCTTTTATCTCATTTACCAGTGCCTGCAGACTGTCTTTTGCATTTCCAAAAAGCATTCTTGTCTTATCATTGAAAAACAAGAAGTTTTCAATTCCTGCATATCCTTTACCCATGCCGCGTTTCATCACAATAATATTCTTGGACTCATGAGCATTAATTATAGGCATGCCGTAAATCGGACTAGAAGGATCGTCAAGTGCTGCCGGATTAACAACATCATTAGCGCCTATTACAACAGTTACATCAGTATTAGGTAAGTTAGGATTTATACTGTCCATTTCCACCAGTTTTGTGTATGGAACATCTGCTTCAGCAAGTAAAACATTCATATGTCCCGGCATTCTTCCTGCAACGGGATGAATAGCAAACTTAACGTCTACACCCTTGGATTCCAATAATTTAACCAAATCATTACAGGCGTATTGAGCTTGAGCAACTGCCAGGCCGTAACCTGGAACAATAACTACTGACTGGGAGTAACTTAAAAGAACTGCAGCATCACTAAGTGTAACTTCTTTAATATTCCCTTGTTCTTGTCCTGCTGCAGCACCACCGCCACCAAATGATCCAATTATTACATTTAGTAGTGATCTGTTCATGGCTCTTGTCATTAATACTGTGAGAATTGATCCTGCAGATCCAACGAAAATACCACCTAATATCATTGCCTGGTTATTGTATATAAATCCTGCCAAAGCTGCTGCAATACCAGTTAGCGAATTAAGCAATGATATAACAACGGGCATATCGGCTCCACCAATAGGCATAACGAACATAATACCGTAAATTATAGCTATGCCCAATAAAACATAAGCAAGTATGTTTTGAGTTGCTGGGTCAACATTAAATGCCAGCATATAAACTATTAATGCTATGGTGACTATCAGCATTACTATATTGAAATACTTTACCCAGCCTGCAAAAATATCACCGACTTTTCCGTCCAATTTGCCATATGCTATCATCGATCCTGAGAATGCTATTGCACCTATTACTAATCCTAAAAGAGTTACCAGAGCACTGGTATTATTAGGGTTGGAGTACTCCATGAGCGCCACAAGTGCTGAGGCAGCACCGCCAGTAGCGTTGAAAAATGAAACCAATTGAGGCATAGCCGTCATTTTTATTTTTCTTGCTATAATGGTTCCTAAAATTGAGCCTAATAATATTGCAATAACAATAACGATAATATTGTTAAGGCCTATAAGCGAGCCGTCATCTCCTCTGTGTAAAAGTAAGGTTGTTACCATTGCCAGACCCATTCCGCCGGCGGCCCAAAAATTACCTTTTCTAGCTGACTCCGGATGGCTCATAAGTTTTAATCCAATAACAAATAATATGGCTGCTACAAAATAACTTAATTCTAACCATACGTCTCCACTAGTCACTCCTAAATCCTGTAAACTTTTATTCATGGCTATTTCTTCTTTTTCTTTTTAAACATCTCAAGCATACGATCGGTAACTACAAATCCGCCTACTACGTTAAGCGTACCAAATATTACCGCAAAAATTCCCAGTATTAAATTGAGACTTAATCCATCTAGTTTAGTATGCCCCAAGAGAATTATACCTCCTATAATAATTACACCTGAAATTGCATTTGCCCCCGACATTAATGGGGTGTGTAAAACAGATGGTACATTTGAAATTACCTCTACACCAAGAAAAATAGAGAGAGCAATAACAAATATTAACTCTCTGTTTTGGTAGAAATAAACTAAAAAATCTTCCATTTTATATATGAATTTAATTAATTACTTAGATAAAAATGACTTTAGCCTCGGACTAACAATCTCACCATCATGCGTAATACATGTGCCCTGTAAAATTTCATCTTCCAGATTTAACTTGACTTTACCTTCTTCGTCAATAAGTACCTTTAACAAATTGATTAGGTTATTACCATACATCCTGCTTGCATCATTTGGCATATCAGAAGGATAATCAGATTTACCGATAATCTTAACCCCCTCTTTAACTATGGTTTTTCCATTTTCAGTAAGTTCACAATTTCCTCCTGTTGAGGCTGCTAAATCAACGATGACTGAACCGTCTTTCATTGCTTTTACTGTCTTAGCCTCTATTAATAAAGGTGCTTTTCTACCAGGTATCTGAGCTGTGCAAATTAATATATTTGATTTGGCTGCATGATCATGAATAAGTTGTCTTTGTTTCTCTTTAAACTCATCGGTTTGTTCTACAGCATATCCTCCTGCGTCTGCATCCTCTTTTGCTCCTTCAACTTCAATAAATTTTCCACCCAGGCTCTCAACCTGTTCCTTAACTTCTGATCTAACATCAAAAACTTCAACCACAGCACCTAACTTTCTGGCAATTGCAATGGCCTGCAAACCTGCAACTCCAGCACCAAGTATTAGTACTTTAGCAGGGCGAATTGTTCCTGCAGCTGTCATGAACATGGGTAAAAAGTTTGGTAGATTCATAGCTGAATCTAAAACAGCCTTATATCCTGCAATGGTCGCCATAGAAGAAAGTACGTCCATTGCCTGACCTCGTGTAGTCCTTGGTATCATGTCCATACTAAATGCCGTCAACTTTTTCTTCAGAAGAAAATCAACCATTTCTTTATCCCCCAAAGGGTTGAAAACACTTATCATTATTGAGTCAGGTTTAAGTTTTTCAAGCACTTCTTTTGAAGGTGAATTAATTGATAAAAGAATATCACTATTTTTTAGAATATCATCTAAATTACTAATAGTACCTCCCTTCTCTGAGTAATCAGAATCGCTGGCAAATGCTTTATCTCCTGCTCCACTTTCAATTAATGTTGAAGAATTCAAGTTTTCAATAGCTTTTAATCCTTCAGGAAGCAAACTTACACGGTTCTCATAATCAGGTTCTTTCAGAATTCCAATGGTCATCTTTCTTTGTGTTTTTTTATTGAAAAATGTTAAATATTTTGATAAAAGTAAAAAAATTATTTGAAATAATTCTAAATTAGAAAAATTTAATATTTTTGCTGGTCTAAAAACATAGATATTATGCTTATAAATAAAAATACAGTTGCAACTTTAGTTTACAGTATTCATATAAATAATGCCGAGGGTGAAGTAATAGAGAACTCTCAAAATGAACCTAAAGACTTATTATTTGGATTCGACAGAATGATAAGCGGGTTTGAGAGTAATTTAATAGGTAAAGAAAGCGGTACCGAATTTAGTTTTAACATCAATGCTGCTGAAGCATTTGGTGAAGTGAGAGAAGAAATGGTGGTTAACGTTCCTAAATCTGCTTTTATGGTAGAAGGTAAATTGCGTGAAGACCTAATTTTCCTGGGTAATACTATTAGCATGATGGATAATAATGGCCGTCCTTTAAAAGGAAAAGTTGTTGAAATTAATGACGAGAATGTACGTATGGATTTTAACCACCCCTTGGCTGGTGAAAGTTTATATGTTTATGGTAAAATTTTGAATGTTAGAGATATAACTCCTGAAGATTTAGAGCCTAAAGGTGGTTGTGGATGTGGTTCTGGTGGTAGTTGTGGTTGTTCAAGTGAGGGTCAATCTGATTCTTCTTGTGGATGCTCAACAGAAAAAGAAACTGCTCAAGCTTCATCCGGAGGCGGCTGTGGAAGCGGCAGTTGTGGCTGCTAAGGCATTTCGAATTATTTGTTAAAAATTATGAAGCCATCTTGCTTAAGCAGGATGGTTTTTTTTGTAATATTTCGAGTTTAAACGTTTCGAATTATATAAAAAATAACTAACAATTATAGGCTTAAATATCGATGCCATTAACTTTTTAATACCAGCAGATTCTTTCCCAAATTGTTGATAATAATCATTAATCGTATGAGTTTGAAAGTTGAGTATATCATTTAATGAATTTGTATCCTCATAATAACCACAATGAAAGTTATTTAAAGCAAAGGCTTTTTTCGGAAATGCATTTTCTCCGAGTCCACTTAATTTCAGACAGTTATTAAGAAAGTCTTCGTATGTAACCCGGCATTTTTCTCCTCCTCCAAGATTAAAAATTTTTCCGTTTAATTTTTCCGGATTTTCTATTGCTTTAATTAAGGCTGTTGCTGTATTATCTGTAGTGCAAATTTCCATTTTTGTTTCCAATGGCATATGAAACATCAGTGGATCAATTTCTTGCTTCGGATGCATTATGGCTGTTAACCTGAATATGCTCCAATTTAATTTGGTTCTCTGAACTATTGACTCTGCCTCAATCTTAGTTTGGCCATAATAATCGTTTTTTGATGGTAGTAACTTATCACCAACTTTTATCCATGGGTTCGCCAATCTGTCACCATAAACAGATATTGATGATGTGTACAGAAAAAATGCATTTGGAGAATTTATTTCCAGTGAGTTTATTAAATTCTTGGTGCCATCAACGTTTACCTCTTTTGTAAGGCCAGTATTGAAATCTGCCTTAGGTGGTATCACAGCAGCGAGATGGATAACAAAGTCAACACCTTTTGAGATAGTATCACAGCAATTTTTATCTCTGATATCTCCATATATGAGTTCTGTTTTGTTTCTATATTTATCCAGGAGCCTCTTATGCTTGAAGGTTTTCTTTGCAAGAACTCTAATTTCATATTTATCAAGATGCAATAGCAATTTCTTTAATGTTTCAAATCCTATTGCTCCTGCTGCACCACTAATTAGTATTCGTTTTTTCAAATTGAGAATTTAATTATTGAGTATTAATATCTATTACATTTGTATTTCGTAAATGTACAACTATTATCAAAAAACTAAACATCATATGAACGATTTCATAATCAGAAAATTAAATAGGGATGAAATGAAAACCGCCATTGCTTGGGCAGACAAAGAGGGATGGAATCCAGGTGTTCATGATGAAGAATGTTTCTATAATGCTGATCCAAATGGGTTTTTTGCCCTTCTTGTGAATGATAAAATTGTAAGCATTATTTCAGCAGTTAAATATGATAATAATTATGGGTTTATAGGTTTTTATATAGTTGATCCTGAACATAGGGGAAAAGGTTATGGAATTGCTATTTGGCAAAAAGCCATGGAATATCTGAATGGAAAAGTTATAGGTTTAGATGGAGTTCCTGAGCAGGTTGAGAATTATAAAAAATCGGGATTTGTATATGCTCACAGGAATATAACGTATAAGGGTATTTCCAAAACCACAAGTGTTGTTAAACAATTAAAGGACTTAAATTCTAATGATTTCAGCATGATTAAAAATTTTGACATAAAATATATGCCTGATACTCGCGATAGTTTTTTAAAATGCTGGTTGTCCCAAGATGATAGTCATATTATTGGAATTGAAGAGAACGGAAAATTAAGAGCATATGGGAAAATAAGAAAATGCTATGAGGGATATAAAATAGGACCAGTATTTGCTGAAACGGATGAATTAGCCTCAAGTATATTTTATGGACTGCAAAATAAAATTCCGGAAACTAGTGAGTTTACCATAGATATCCCTGAAGGGAATGAATTTAGTTTAAATATGGCTAAATCTTGCAGTATGGAGTATTTCTTCGAAACGGCAAGGATGTATAAAGGAGAAATAAAGAAATTACCCATTAATAATATTTATGGTATTACAACATATGAATTAGGTTAATAACCTATGCCAAATAATATCTCATATTTTGAGTCGGAAAAAGTAAGCCTTTGAGTATACCTTCCTCCGATAGTAAATATTGCAAAATGCCCTAGGAAATTCCATTCTGTATATACTTCCCCACCAACCG
>PKTD01000017.1 GCA_002869315.1 Marinilabiliales bacterium
TCAGGCGTTCTAACCAACTGAACTACAACCACCATTTTTCGGACTGCAAATATACAGTATTTTATTTCAAATAGACAATACAAAATTCTGATTTTTTTTATTAACCCACAGTCTTTTGTCACTTTTTATTAAATGGCTATAAAACAGCCATTTTTGTAGATTTGTAGATAAATTCCCATTTTTTATGAAACTACTTTTAATGTATTGCACACAATTTAACTACAAACCTGTTTCAAAAACTCTGGAAGAATTTCCGGAAGAAAATAAACCAGGTAAATTCAAAGATATTTTATTAGCATTTATACATGCAGAAGAAAAGGATGAGGAAGATGCTAAATCGATTGAAAATAAACTACTTAAAAATTTAAAATGGGCAGCCAAAAAGAATAATACCAATAATATTATTCTTCATTCTTTTGCACATTTGGCGATCACCAAAGCAAATCCACATTTTACAAAAGATATATTCGATAAGGTTGAAAAAAGATTAAAAAATGCTGATTATGAGGCGGCACAAACTCCTTTTGGATATTTTCTGGATATAGATTTGAAGGCTACTGGAGTTTCTCAGGCAAGAATATTCAAGGAGTTTTAATATGCCTTTTTAATCATTTCTGCAACCTTACTCGGTACGTACTTCTCCCAATCATGATTATTGTCCTCTATCATTTTATTTACTTCCCTCGACTTAACATGAAGTTGTGCTTTCATATTACTCTTCAGGTCAAGAATAAAGTTATTATCCTTTAAATATTTGAAAAGGCCTTCCAGTTTCTTCTCTGGTTTTACGCTTCTTGAAGTAAGCAGATCATTGCTTCCCGAATTGATTGTAGGATAAATATAAAGTTTAAGATTAGATGGAAATAATTTTCCAAAAGCCTCTAAAATCCCACCTTTCAGATCCGAATAATATTTTTCATCAAACAAACTTTCCAATCCCGGTACGCCTATCACCAACCTCAACTTATTGATTTTAAACTGAGAAAACAAATCCACCATCTCATAATACTTACCAAAATCTGTTACCATAACATTTTGTCCTATGGCATTTAACATATCTATACGTGTAAGAAAATCTCTTTCATCAACTTCTCCTTTTTCTGAAAGCAGGTTATTGAGCGACATTTCACAAAAGAATAGTGAATTATTATCGCGATAATCTTCATCCTTCTCGAATAGTTCTTTGCTGGTTCTTATAATATCCTGGGCTACATAAGTAATGGGTTTGAAATTACCACGAAAGGCTAAAACGTTCTTTCTGTAAAGCATATCGCTGGGCATTTGAACATCCCCATTTTTATCGAACATTATAGATCTAGTAAGGTGATTTTTTACCAGTTGAACTCCTAAAAGACGATTGTCAACATATTGCAATTGAGGTCCTCTCATTCGCATCATGGTAATCCTGTATCTGTCAATACTAAGATTGTCAGTTAAGGACCTAATAAACTCATTTGGGCTATTGCTGTGATGTATAGCAGCGTATATAAGATTCACACCAAGTACCCCAATGGTAGACTGTTGCAGTTTAGCATCATTTTCGAGAAGTTTTACATGCAAAATTACCGTGTTTGGCTCCCCTCCTTCTTCCAATTGATATCTTATTCCAAGCCATCCATGACTATAATTAGACTTATTATAGTTTAAGATTTCCACCGTATTGGCAAAAGCAAAAAACAGAGAATCAGGTTTACTGTCAGATAATAATTTAGTTACCTCATTATATTCTCGGTCGAGCATTTTTTCAAGACGACTTTCCGAAACATAACGTCCTAAATTTTCACAGTTATATTGTAAGTCAGAAAAACTCTTGTCGTATGCAGAAATTGTTTTAGCCACAGTACCTGAAGCACCCCCAGACAGGAAGAAGTGTCTTGCTGTTTCTTGACCACCTCCAATTTCAGCAAATGAACCATAGAATGGAGTATCGATATTAATTTTTAGTGCTTTCCGATTAGTTGGTATAATTTCTTTTTGCATGCGTAATGTCATTTACTAGTTCAAAAGTATGTTTCTATTTGATGAAATTATTCTTTTAACCCTTTCTTTCAAATCCTCATTAGTATCGAAAATGATTTGCAGATCAGTTG
The DNA here is from genome assembly GCA_002869315.1 of Marinilabiliales bacterium. Classification (GTDB taxonomy): domain Bacteria; phylum Bacteroidota; class Bacteroidia; order Bacteroidales; family F082; genus BM524. The sequence goes on from PKTD01000017.1 coordinate 2,091, forward strand.
GGAATGGCAGCGGTTTCATTCCAACCTTTTTCCTCGTTTCCTCTTTCAGAGCATCTAAGTTACCTCTGGCGGCGGCAGTATAAGATTCAAAAACAAATTCTGATATTACTGGCATAGTTTTAATTAACTGCCCACCTCTATTGTCATAAAAATCCAATGAACCTCCTACCCTTGATGATTTATTCATACGGGTTTCAATAATGTCACAACTTATTTCTTTGTAACGAGGGACTTTAATATCGTTTCCACTAGTATCTTTTTTAACATTCCCATTTTCATCCAAAACATAATCAAATCCATCCTGTATTGTTTTCACCTCAGTATAATGAACTTCTTTTACCAATTCGGGGCTAACAACTATCTCTTTAAGTGTTAAATATATTGAATAATCATAAAATAAATCTCCCCACTCACGAGTATCAAAATTCAGCCATTGTTTATTCAGCGTTTTGAGGCTAATTTTTAATATTTCATTCTCAAAATCTTTCGGAAGTGCTGTTCTGCTCTCATTTGAAAGATAAAATATCACATTATTTATTCCAACAGCTTCAGCCTGCCTAATTTTATCATCAATTTGATAATATGCGGGGAAATATTTTTTAACCTTCATAAAATCACTATAGGCTTTACGGGCATTTATTTTATCATTGGTTTCTAAAAGCTGACTTCCACGCGCATAAAAATATTCAGCAGCCTTTTTCTTTGCTTCTACAATCTGATTGTTATAGTCCACGTGCTCAAATTTCAATTTGGCAAGAATTTCATCAGGAAGCCTTTCAACCGATTCCTGCCTTCTCATCATTCCTGAATAATAACTAACAAGGTCATCATAAATATCAGGTTGTCCTGAAAGTTGTAATTGTTTTATTCTGTCTACATCCTTTTTATTGGCAAGGGCATAGGCTTTTTTAAGATTCCTTATTTCATTTAATTTATCAGGATTTTTAAGGAGTTTACTCACAGATTTTGAAATCGCCTTATCATAATTTCCTCTCTCCAGATGTTTTGAAGAACTAGTACAAGATGATAAAACTGTAATTAGAAAAATTACTGTTGCAAAATATAATCGAATTATTTTCATACAATTAACTCCTATTTTCATTTAAAAGATTTTCCAATTCCTTATTTTCATCCCGTAAACGTGCGGCCTCAATAAAGTCTAAAACTTTAACAGCTTCTTTCATATCCGACTTATTCTTCTCCATGGCCTTTAATATGGCATCACGGCTCATATATTCCACAACAGGATCAGCAGCCAAATCTACTGAACTATTTTCAATATAAGCATTTTCCTCAGCGGGTAGTGTATCAGCCACTGCTGTTTGTCCTAAAATAGAATCTGTTGACTTAATAATTTGAGTTGGTGTAATACCATGTTTTTCATTATATGCTAACTGTTTTTCTCGCCTTCTTTCTGTTTCATCAATGGTTTGTTTCATGGAGCGGGTAATCTTATCAGCATACATTATAACTTTGCTATCCAGATTACGTGCCGCCCTTCCTGCTGTTTGTGTCAATGATCTTGCTGAGCGAAGAAATCCTTCCTTATCAGCATCTAAAATGGCGACCAGAGCCACTTCCGGAAGATCCAAACCTTCGCGAAGTAAATTTACACCTACCAATACATTGAAATTCCCTAATCTTAAATCACGAAGAATTTCAACTCTATCGAGAGTATCCACATCTGAATGAATATAACGTGTATTAATATCCAGACGTAACAGGTATTTAGTAAGTTCTTCAGCCATTCTTTTGGTTAATGTAGTTACTAAAACCCTATAACCCTTATCTACAGTATCTTCAATTTCATCCAGCAAGTCGTCAATCTGGTTTATGGAAGGTCTCACCTCAATTACCGGATCCAGCAAACCAGTGGGTCTGATAAGTTGTTCCACAACAACACCTTCTGATTTCTGTAGTTCATAATCTGCAGGTGTTGCACTTACATATATTGCCTGTCCCGTAAGTCTTTCAAACTCATCGAATTTCAGTGGACGATTATCCATAGCCGAAGGCAACCGAAAACCATATTCCACAAGATTATGCTTTCGCGACCTATCACCTCCATACATTGCTTTTACCTGCGATACTGTAACATGACTTTCATCAATAACAGTTAAATAGTCCTCCGGAAAATAATCCAGCAGACAGAAAGGTCGTGATCCTTGTGAACGACCATCAAAATAGCGTGAATAATTTTCTATTCCCGAGCAATAACCCAACTCACGCATCATTTCCACATCGTAGGTCACTCTGTCTTCCAACCTCTTGGCCTCAAGATGCTTTCCAATATCATGAAAATAATCTACCTGCTTTCGCATATCTCCCTGTATATCAAACAAAGCAGACTTCATCTTATCCTTAGATGTAACAAAAATATTAGCAGGATAAATAGTAATATTATCTAAAACTTCAATACGTTTAGCTGGTATAGGATCTATGATTTCCAGTTCGTCAATTTCATCTCCAAAAAAAGTAATTCTAAAGGCTGTGTCAGCATAACCTGGAAACACATCAACCGTATCACCTTTTACCCTGAAAGTCCCTCGCTTTAATTCTATTTCATTTCTAGAGTATAATGCAGCCACCAAATCATGAAGGAACTTATTACGACTTATTTTCTGACCCACCATTAAAGTGATTACATTATTAGTAAAATCATCTGGATTGCCAATGCCATAAATACATGACACGGAAGATATTACAATCACATCTCTTCTTCCCGACAATAAAGAAGAAGTGGTACTCAAACGAAGTTTTTCAATTTCTTCATTTATTGATAAATCTTTTTCGATATATGTATTGGTTACCGGAATATAAGCCTCCGGCTGATAATAATCATAATAAGAAACAAAATATTCCACCGCATTATCAGGAAAGAACTGTTTAAACTCACCATATAGTTGGGCCGCAAGAGTTTTATTATGTGATAAAACAAGTGTAGGTCGGTTTATTTGTGCAACAACATTAGCAATGGTAAAAGTTTTACCTGAACCTGTTACACCCAATAAAGTTTGAGCCTCATCCCCTCTATTAATTCCTTCTACCAATTGCTTTATAGCTTCCGGCTGATCTCCTGTTGGCTTAAAATCAGAAGTAAGTTTAAATTCCATGGCACAAAAATATAATAAAAACTACCTCCGCCAATGCTAATAAAATAACAATATTCCATTTTTTTAGAATTACTATATTCGCCGACCAAATATCAAAATTTATATTTACTAAAATGACGAAAAAGAAACAATCAATATTCGCCAAATTTCTAAATTTAACTGAAAAAGTAGGTAATGCCCTACCTCATCCAGCAACACTTTTTGCACTTTTTGCTCTATCTGTATTAGTAATCTCCTTGATTGCCAGCAAACTTGGATTAACAGCAATTCACCCAACTACTTCACGACTTATCGAACCTGTGAATTTGTTGAACCATGACGGCATACACAGAATAATGCTGGAAATGGTGAACAACTTCACAAGTTTTGCGCCTTTGGGAATTGTTATTGTTGCTATGCTTGGTATTGGAGTTGCCGAAAGTAGTGGGTTAATAGCCGCAGCTATACGACTTCTAGTAATCAACTCTCCCAAAAAATATTTAACTTTTGTTTTGGTTTTTGCCGGTATAATTTCGAATACGGCTAGCGACATAGGATATGTGCTATTGATACCCCTGGCAGGAACAATATTTTTAAGCATTGGAAGAAACCCCTTGGTGGGTATGGCAGCGGCATTTGCCGGTGTCTCTGGAGGTTTTTCAGCCAACCTGATATTAGGCACCATCGACCCACTTCTTGCAGGTTTATCGCAGGAAGCGGCTCAAATTATTGACCCCTCATACGAAGTAAACCCTACAGCAAACTACTATTTTATGGTTGTATCAACTTTTGTCGTTGCGATTGTTGGAACCTGGGTAACTGAAAAAATTGTTTCTCCTCGCTTGGGTGAATATCATGGTAATGTAAAAGCCGAAGCCATTGAAAAATTAAGCAAAGATGAGAAGTCAGGCCTGAGATGGTCACTTATTGTTTTTGTTGTATTGACTGCTTTGGTATTAATAGGCTTAATTCCTGAAAATGGATTCCTGAGAGCCGCCGATGGTACCATTCTTAATTCACCAGTCATAAAAGGAGTAATTGCACTATTATTAATCTACTCTGCTGCCATGGGAATTGCTTATGGAATTGCATCTGGAAAATTTAAAAATGATAGCGATGTTGTGGATGGAATGTCAGATAGTTTAAAGACTTTGGCAACATATATAGTATTGGTATTCTTTGCAGCACAGTTCGTTGCATATTTCAAATGGAGTAATTTAGGTGAGATTATTGCAATTAACGGAGCAATATTCCTTGAGAGTATAAATATTGGAAGTATACCACTTATAATTGCTTTTGTTATACTTGCTGCCACAATAAATATGGCAATGGGCTCAGCATCAGCAAAGTGGGCCATACTTGCCCCTGTTTTTATTCCTCTATTCATGGAGTTAGGGTATTCTCCTGAATTATCTCAGGTAGTATACAGAATTGGCGACTCAGTTACCAATCTAATATCGCCTATGATGAGTTTCTTTGCTCTGATTATTGCCTTTTTCCAGAAATATGACAAAAATGCAAGTATTGGTACAATTATTTCCACTATGATTCCATATACTTTTGCCTTTTTTATATTCTGGACAATCTTAATAATTGTATGGATGCAATTCGGTCTACCTTTAGGACCAGGAGCCCCATTGCATTATAATCCTTAAATAGTTATTAAAACTTTTTAAAATACGTTAAACAATAAAGGATTAGCGTATTAACTTTTGTTTATCCTCCAATTAGATTATTACTTTTGTAAAAAAAACAATTGAAGAGGATACTAATAATACAAACTGCATCTTTAGGAGACGTAATTCTTGCCTCTCCGTTAATTGAATGCCTCAGTAGGGATTACCCCGGGGCTAAAATTGACTTCCTGATGAAGTATGGTTATGAAGGCATCTACAGGCGTCATCCTAAGTTGCATCATGTTATTGTATGGGATAAAAGTGAAAAGAAATATCAACGCCTCTGGGAGTTGATAAAAATTATTAGAGAGAAAAAATACGATGCGGTAATTAATTTACAAAGGTTTGCTTCTTCCGGACTTATTACTGCCTTATCTGGATCTAAAATAAGAATTGGTTTTGACAAAAACCCCTTATCACTTTTTTTTACAAAAAGAGTAAAACATAATATTGGAAAAGGGGAAAATCCGCCTCATGAAACTGTAAGAAATCTCAAGTTAATTGAAAGCATATGCAAGTGCAAAGAAGTTAAAATGAAATTATATCCTTTACAGGAAGATTATGCAAAGGTTTCTCAATATAAAACTGAAGCATATATTACTATTGCTCCTGCCTCTTTGTGGTTTACAAAACAATATCCTGTTATAAAGTGGATTGACTTTATGTCGAAGATTGATAAGGATATAAGAGTTATTTTTTTAGGTTCTGAAAAAGAAAAGCAATTGAGTAAAACTATCATAGATAAATCAGGACATAAAAACAGCTTGAATCTTGCAGGCAATTTAAATCTATTACAATCGGCGGCATTAATGAAGGATGCTATAATGAACTATGTAAATGATTCTGCTCCTATGCATCTGGCCTCCTCCATGGATGCAAATACTGCTGTAATATATTGCTCCACAATTCCTGAATTTGGATTTGGGCCTTTGGCAAAAAATTCCACAATTATTGAAACCAAAAAGAAATTAAACTGTAAACCCTGTGGATTACATGGTTTTAACACATGTCCGAAAAAACACTTTGAATGTGCCACCACAATTGAAACTGAACAACTTTTAGATCTTTTATGAGTATAGATATTGAAATAAAAAAAACTGCAGAATTGCTTAAAAAAGGCAAAGTAATTTTGTATCCTACCGACACAATTTGGGGTATAGGTTGTGATGCAACAAATATTAAGGCTGTAAAGAGAATCTATAAGATTAAGGGAAGGGTAGAAAGTAAAACCATGATACTCTTACTCGATTCTGTTGAAAGCCTTAAGAATTATGTTAGCAAGGTACCTGATATAACTGAAGAATTAATCCTACAAGCAGACAAGCCATTAACAATAGTTTATAAAAATGCTATTAACCTGCCCAAATCTCTCATCGCTGATGATGGTAGTATTGCCATAAGAATTGTAAAAGAAGGATTTTGCAATGGTATTATCAAACAATTAGGAAAACCAATTGTATCAACTTCTGCTAATATTTCAGGTCAACCATCTGCTAAATTATATAAAGAAATTAGCGACGAGATTAAGTCTGAAGTTGATTATTCTGTAGAACTAGGTCAGGACAGTATTGGAGTAAAAGCATCTACTATTATTAAACTTGAAGACAACGGTACTTTTGAAGTAATCAGACCATAAATGACAAAAATTGCCCAAATACAATTTAAACCCATATTGGGTAATATAAACCTAAATACTGCTAATGCAGAAAAACTTATCAGTAAGTGTAATAATTCTGATATAATAATACTTCCTGAACTTTCAGATACGGCTTATAATTTTCCTGACAGAAACTATGCTATTGAGGTATCTCATAAAGTAAATGAAAATCCATTTGCAAAGATGCTTATGAACAAGTCAGAAGAAATGAACACATGCATTATCAGTGGAATTTGCGAAAAAGAAGGACAATATCTTTTTAATTCGTCAATAATAGTTAGTAAAGGAAAGATACTTGGTTTATATCGAAAAATACATCTCTTTATGAATGAAAAGGACATCTTTGAAGCCGGAGATGGTCTGCTGGATATTTATAAAATCGGAGATATTAAAATAGGAATGCAAATATGTTTTGACTACCTATTCCCTGAACCATGGAGAATACTTGCACAAAAAAAAGCAGATATTATTGCTCACCCATCGAACCTTGTTACTTACAACGCATTTAAGGTGGTTCCTGCCTTGTCAATAATGAATAAAGTGTTTATTGCAACAACAAATCGAATTGGAACTGAGCGAGATTTGAACTTTGCTGGGAAGTCGTTTTTATGTAATCCCAATGGCGAAATTATAGCCGAAGCTTCCAAACTTAAAGAAGAAATTATATTAAGTGAAATAGATTTTAAACTTTCCAGAAACAAAATGATAACTTCCAGAAATCATGTTTTCAATGACTTACGCCCAGATTCTTATCATTAACAAACTCCAGAAAAAAAAATTCAAAAAATTTTCACAAATTTTAATTTGATATGTGATAGTTTATATATTTGCTTCATGAATTTGATAATAAATAACAATTGGTGGTGGCACAATAACTTATTCCATAGGGATAGTTAGGTGTGATTTATTAATTGTTGGTAAATGATATTTAA
>PKTD01000173.1 GCA_002869315.1 Marinilabiliales bacterium
CGAGAGGCGGCGCGAAAGCTTAAATTGTCGCATACAGCTTTGCTCAAAAAAATTGCAAAGTATCATTATCAATGGGATTTATCTATCTATAAATTTGATAATTCCAAACTATTTCAATATAATTTATGATAAATTAAATCTAAAATGGAGTATGTATTCTGCTAACCCTAATAATTATTAGGGTTGCAAGTCCAGAGCCTACGGGAATACTCAAAGCGAGTATGAAAAATAAGTTGTCTATAAAAAAGCAAAAGAGATTGTCAAAGCAATCTTAGATTATATAACTAAGAAAAGACTTTTGAAATCACTTAATATTATCAATAATACTATTCAATGTGGCACTTGGACGCATAGCCTTCGATGCTAAAGTATCATCTGGTTTATAATAACCTCCGATATCTGTTGCCTTTCCTTCAGCAGCTGCAATTTCAACAAGTATAGTTGCTTCATTGTCTTTAAGTTGCTCAGCAATAGGTGTGAATTTTGCTTTAAGTTCAGCATCTTCATTCTGTATTGCCAGTTGCTCTGCCCAGTATTGAGCTAAATACATATGACTGCCACGGTTATCTATTTCGCCGGCTTTACGTGAAGGCCCACGATCATTATCAAGATACTTGGCTACAGCCTTATCAAGTGTTACTGACAATAACTTTGCCCTATCATTATCATATGTATTGGCAAGATGTTCAAGGGAAACAGTTAATGCTAAAAATTCACCCAAAGAATCCCAACGAAGGTGCCCTTCAGCAACAAACTGCTGTACATGTTTTGGGGCCGATCCGCCTGCGCCTGTCTCAAATAAACCACCTCCGTTCAATAATGGAACAATTGATAACATCTTTGCACTTGTTCCAAGTTCAAGAATAGGGAAGAGGTCGGTAAGGTAATCTCTGAGAACATTTCCGGTAACAGATATGGTATCTAGTCCTTTTTTCGAACGCTCAAGAGTAAATCTCATTGCATCAACCGGAGCGAGAATATGAATATCCAAACCTTCGGTATCATGATCTTTCAGATAAACACTAACTAGTTTTATTAATTCCGCATCATGAGCCCGATTTTCGTCTAACCAGAAAACAGCAGGACTACCAGTTGCTCTGGCTCTGTTGACGGCCAATTTGACCCAATCTCTCACAGGTATATCTTTTGTCTGGCAACTACGATAAATATCACCCTCATTTACCTGGTGTTCCATTATAACATCTCCATTGCTATTTACAATACGTATTATACCATTTGAATTAGCCTTAAATGTTTTATCATGTGAGCCATATTCCTCTGCTTTCTGAGCCATTAAACCAACATTGGAGACATTACCCATTGTTGAAGGGTCGAAAGCGCCATTTTCTTTACAGAAGTCGATTACTTCCTGATAAGAAGTAGCATAGCAACGATCAGGAATAATTGCCTTGGTATCCTGTAGTTTGCCATCTGCATTCCACATTTTTCCGCTATCACGAACAACTACCGGCATCGAAGCATCAATAATAATATCGTTACCTGCATGTAAATTTGTTATGCCTTTATCAGAATCAACCATCGCAATAGCAGGGTTTTTTTCATAAACAGCCTGTATATCAGTTTCTATTTCTTTTCTTTTGTTGTCATCAAGTGCGGCAATTTTCTTGTAAAGATCGCCAAGACCCAGATCAGGATTTACCTCAAGTTAAGCAAATGTATCAGCATGTTTATCAAATACATCTTTAAAAAATTCTGATACAAAATATCCAAAAATTATAGGATCGGACACTTTCATCATTGTAGCTTTTAAGTGAACTGAGAAAAGAGTATCAGTCTTTTTAGCATCATCAATTTGCTCTCTTATGAAGTGTCGTAATTTCTCTGCGCTCAGATAAGTTCCATCTATTATTTCACCTTTAAGAAGTTTAAGTCCTTCTTTCAATACGCTCACCTTTCCATTCTCGTCAACAAACTCATATTTCACAACATCATTTTGCGGCATAACAACCGACTTCTCATTGCCATAGAAATCATCATCTTGCATATGTGCCACATGTGATTTTGAATCTGAACTCCAGGCACCCAGTTTCTTGGGATTCTTTTGAGCAAACTCCTTTACGGATGGTGCTACACGACGATCTGCATTACCCTCACGTAAAACAGGATTTACGGCACTTCCCAGACATTTGGCATATCTTGACTTTAGTACTTGTTCTTCATCAGTTTTTGGATCTTCAGGATAGTTTGGCAAATTATAACCCAGGGCTTGCAACTCAGCGATAGCTGCTTTTAATTGTGGAATTGATGCACTAATATTTGGTAGTTTTATAACATTAGCATCCGGTGACTTTACTAATTTGCCCAAAAAAGCAAGTTCATCATCCATTTTTTGATCATCAGTTAGAACTTCTGGAAATTGTGAAATGATTCTGCCAGATAAGGAAATATCTCGCGTTTCAACAGTAACACCAGCAGCTTTGGTAAAAGCATTCACAATTGGAAGTAAAGAGTAAGTCGCTAAAGCTGGGGCTTCATCAATTTTAGTCCAGGTAATTTTTGCACTATTCATATCGTTCGTAAAGTTTATTAATTTGATTTAAAAAATAGTTTGCAAAAGTATAAAATTTGTGCTTTAAATTATAAGTTTGTTAATGATTCACAATTTACTTTTTATGTGTGATAATTTCATCAATTTTAGAATAGATAAAATTATCAGCATAAAGTACACAAGTAAAGATATAGTTATTATATATGGATTGAATATGATTGTTCATGGGAAGATTGGGACTCACAAGTGATTAGCCTTAATAAAATATACCTACATTAACCTGAATACAATCAAGATCTGATATACTAATCCTGCCATTTATATATTTAATATAATAGATTGAACAAATTAACCATAAGCGTTATTAAATGTCGAAATAGAGGATAAATGTGGTTTTTTCTTCAGTACTTTCAATTTTCATTTCTGCATCATGTATTTCCAAAACCGATTTCACAAAACTTAAGCCCAATCCTGTATTTTGATCATAGTGATCATTTGCCAACCCAAATGGCGTTGTTATGTCTTCTATTTTTTCTGGTGGAATAAACTGTCCTTTGTCTGTGATGCTGAATATTAGTCTGTTTTCTTCTATGGTAGAAACAATCTCAACGGTTTCATTATCATCTGAGAACTTTATTGCATTGCAGATTATTTCTTTAAAGGATTTCTTTAGGGCATTTTCAACGCCAATAACTTTATCCCTTTCAACCAGTTTAGTTAATACCTTAACCCCTTTTGCCTCTGATTTATCCAGAAGTGTCTCTATTAATTCATTGATGATGGCATTCAATCTTAATTCACTTTTTTTCATTTCCGAACCACGGGTTTGGATTTGTGTTATTTCAAGAGCAGTTTGTGAAAACCTATCAAGCCTGTCAACAGACTCTTTAAGCATGCCTACAAATTCTTTTAATTCAGGATCTTCAATCATATCTTCAAGAAAAAAGGTTGAGCCAACTATTCCATTGAGTGGGGTTCTGATTTCGTGACTTATCAGATTAAGAAAATTATTCTTTGCTTTATCAAGAACTAATAACTTATTATTTGCTATTTCAAGATTATTATTTGCCTCTACAACCTGAGCTGTTCTCTCCTTTACTTTCTCTTCTAGAATATTATTCATGTTCTTAAGAACTTCTCTTTGGTGCTTCAATTCAAGTTGCGTTTTTACACGCTCCATCAATTCTCTTGAATCAAATGGCTTGGTTATATAATCTTGGCCTCCCACTTCAAATCCTCTTACAATATCTTCTTGCTGAGTTTTTGCGGTAAGGAAGATAACGGGAACTTCTTTGGTTTTGTCATTAGCCCTTAGTTTTTCGCAAACTTCATATCCGTCCATTTCAGGCATCATAATATCAAGTAATATAAGATCAGGAGCATCTTCCTCCCAGGCTGTTTCAAGTGCATCTCTTCCATTAATTGCAACCTTATTATTAAAGTCTTCTAATAAGTCTACCAGTATATCGATGTTTTCTGGTGTATCATCAACTATAAGTATAGTATTATCATGTATATCTTTCATATTACTATTCATCTATGTTTTTCAGTTCATTACAGAGTGCAGTTGCTACCTTAAAATCGTACTTGCTCACAGCTGATTTTATTTTATCAAAAACATCATTTTTATACCCTGCCTTTTCCAATGCCTCAATAGTTTTCTTTGATTTTGGATTCTTCTTTTTAATGTTTTCTATTAATTCATTAAGCAGTTTTTGAATAACTTCATTATCGATTTCAATGTTCTCATCTTCCTTTCCAAAATTCAGTTTTTCCTCAATGGAATCAAAGAGTTTTATTAATTCTGACTCGAGTATGTCTATTTGTGCCATAAAGTTTTCGGTATCCTTCTCCACAATATAGTTTTCTATTGATTTTGACATATTATGCAACGATTCAGCACCAATGCTGCCGGTCACGCCTTTGAATGTATGTACTACACGCTTAGCCGTATCAAAATCTTTTGCGTCAACGAGTTTTCTGAGTTCCAAACAGAACAGTTGGTTATTATTGATGAACTTTTCCAGGATATTCAGGTAGAGTTTTCTTTTGTTATTCAATCTTTTTAATGCAGATTTGGTGTCCAATCCCGGGATGTCAGGTATTCCTGTATCAGAGTTATCACCTTTTTTGTTTTTGATTGGGTTTTTCTTCGGCCGTTCAGTAATTGCATCTGCTTTAATGAATTTTACCATTACTCCGAATACATTATCAGGATCAATGGGCTTTGTTACCATATCATTCATGCCTGCTGCAATTACCTTCTCGCGGACACCGCTCATGGCATCTGCGGTCATGGCAACAATAGGCAGATCCTTATAGTCTTTCAGTTTTCTTATGGACATTGTTGCTTCAATACCATCCATTACAGGCATTTGAAGGTCCATAAACACAAGATTGTATCTGGAAGGGGTTCCGCTGCTTTTAACTTTATCCAATGCAACCTGACCATTTTCTGCAACTTCTACAATCATGTTTTCTTCCTCAAGTAATTCCTTAGCAACCTGTTGGTTTATCTCATTATCTTCAACCAACAATATCCGGGCTCTGGATATCAAGCTGATCTCTTTGGCATATTTTTCACCCTTTGGTGCCGATAACTTTTCTGTTCTTCCCTCTTTACCAAATACTTCCATAATGGAATCAAATAGAGTTGAGAAAGTGAATGGTTTATGTATAAAACTATCTACACCGGTTTCAATAGCTTTCATGGCAACCTCTTCTTTCCCAAATGCGGTTACCATTATTATCTTCATGTTCGGGTTTAACTTGTCTTTTTTAATCTTTTCTATCAATTGAACGCCATCCATGCCTGGCATTCTCCAGTCTACAAGCATTAGATCGAATTCTTCGGATTGAAGTTTTTCAAGAGCTAGTTTAGCATTATTTACACTAATTCCTGAAAATTTGAACTTTTCAATAGCTTGCTCTAATACATAGCAAGCAGTCTTACTGTCATCAACAATCAAAACCTTTAAGGCATTCATGTCCGAATCTACTTTGAAACGAGTTCCTTTTTTTCTTTTTTGCACATCAAAAACAGCATCAAAGAAGAAAGTACTTCCTTGACCCTCTTCACTTTCTACCCAAGTTGAGCCTCCCATAAGAGACGCCAGTTTTTTGCTGATGACCAGACCAAGTCCGGTGCCACCAAATTTTCTAGTGGTTGAGCTGTCGGCCTGACTGAACTCCTTAAATAATTTTTGCTGTTGCTTTTGGGATAACCCAATTCCTGTGTCTTTTACCGAAAACTCCAAACGAATTTTACCATCCGGGTTTTTTTCTTTCAGTTTTATGCTAATAAAGATCTCTCCTTTTTCTGTAAATTTCACAGCATTACTGCAAAAATTTGTCAGTATTTGTCCTATCCGTAAAGGATCGCCAATAAGTAAAAGTGGCACCTGGGATTCAACAAACATTGTAAACTCCAGTCCTTTTTCCTGAGCTTTTTGGGAATTTATGTTAGATACAGTATCAAGAACCTGCTCAAGGTCAAAATCAATATGTTCTATATTAATTTTACCGGCTTCAATTTTAGAGAAGTCAAGTATATCGTTAATGATTCCAAGTAGTGAGTGTGCTGAACGATCAACTTTTTCAAGGTAGTCTTTTTGCTTTGGGTTCAGGTCGGTTTTTAAGGCAAGGTTTGACAAGCCAATTATGGCGTTCATTGGTGTGCGGATTTCGTGCGACATTGTTGCCAGAAACTGACTTTTTGCTTGTGTGGCTGATTCGGCAATTTCTTTTGCTTCTTCCAAATCAACAGTCCTGTCGTGGACTTCTTTTTTTAGTTCTTCTTGTCTTTTCCTTAAACTTCTTGTTCTTGAATTGTGTAAGAATAGCAATAAACTTATAAATAATAATATATAAACAGTGTATGCATACCAGGTTTTCCATATTGGTGGAGTAATAATTATTCTAATAGAAGTTCCTTTCTCATTCCATATACCAAAACTGTTTGTTCCTTTTACTTTGAAATCATACATCCCCGGATCCAGGTTCATAAAAGCAACAGATCTCCTGTTTGCATCAGTGTGTACCCAATCCTCATGGTATCCTTCAAGTTTGTAGGCATATTTGTTTTGAGATGGCACCGCAAAATCGAGGGAGGCAAATTCAAATGAAAAGTAATCTTGTTTATAATTAAGTTCTATTTCGTCCAACACACTAATGTGTTTGGGAATATAATTTGATTCATTTCCTGAAGATCTTATCTTAACCGGCTGATTATGAAGTCTAAAATCGGTTATTACGATATAAGGAATATAGTTGTTGTCCTTCAAGCTGTCGGGATGAAAGACTGTAAAACCATCTGCAATACCAACAAAAATCCTTCCATCACTGCTTGAATAAAAAGATGTATAGTTTGGAATACTTTCTATTCCATCGGCTTTTCCAAAATTTTTAATAGAATAGTCATCCGTATTAATCTTTGAAATTCCGATAGAAGTAGCTACCCAAATATCCTTGTTGATATCTTCAACTATATCAAATGCTTTATCATTTTGAAGGCCATCCTTTTCCCTGAAACAGGAAAACCGTCCCTTCTTAGTGTCGTATTTGTTTACACCCCCGGTTCCTGTTGCCAACAATAAAAATCCATTTTTATCCTCACATATGGATCGGATATTATTATCACTAATGCTGTTTGAGTTTCCCCGCTTATTAGTAAAACTTTGCCATTCACTTTTTCCATTCTTTAGTCTGTATAAACCTTCGTAAGTGCCAACCCAAATATCACCATAGGTATCTTCGTAAATATCATAAACATGTTTAAGACTTGAAACAGAGGTATCGATTTCTATATGGCTGATTCGTATAAATGACTCATTTATTTTATCAAAAATGCTAATTCCCTTGTTTGTACCTATCCATAACTTTTCATCCTTATCCTCAATTATTTTAAAAATTGTATTACTAATAAGGGTTGTGGAATCATTGGGATTATGGTTATAATTTTTTAGTTCTCTGCTATGCGGATTATATCGGCAAAGACCTTTTCTGTTAGAACCAAACCAGTAAATGCCATCATCATCGATCAATACCATGCTAGTGTTACCCAAATCGTCATTGCGGATTTCTAATTTTTGATCTTTGAATTCATAGACTAATCCATTATTAGTAAAGATCAGGATATTACCACTTTTATCCTCTAAAAAGGACCTGATAAAAGTTTGATTTTTATTATCAGATTCCGGCAAGGCATATGTAGTAAATTTCGAACGGAACTTATCAAAAATATTCAAACCATTATCTGTACCAAACCAGAGTAGTCCGGATCTGTCCTCATATACAGAAAGGACTACATCACTGTTAATACTATAAGATTCCTCTAATTTGTGTTTATAAAGGGTGAAATTATTTTCCGTTGGATTAAATTTGTAAAGCCCCCCTCCTGTGGCAATAAATATCTGTTTATCAGTAGTTTCGCGGATTGAATAAATGGCTTTGCCTTTGAAGAAATTTTCTCCGGTGGTCTTGTCTAGAAACTTTATAAATGTTTCTTTATTCTTGTCGAATTTGAATAGACCATCTTGATATGAGCCAATCCATAATATACCATCATGATCTTCGTAAACTGTTCTTATCAAGTTCCCTAAAAAAGGATTAGTAAGCGGAAAATTTAATTTATAATTATAAAACTGCTCAGAACTCTCATCGAATTTGCTTAAGCCGCCTCTAGTTGTAATCCAAAGGATACCCTCCTTATCCTCGTATAATGAAAAAACATTATTGTTGCTAAGACTATTAATGTTATCAGGATCATTTACATAGTGTGTTATCTGTTCTGTCTCCCTATTATATCTGTTTATACCACCTCCAAGAGTAGCTATCCATAACGTACCCTGTTTATCCTCATGAAAACTTCTTACAATATTATTACTTAACCTTTTGTTTTTAGGGCCATTAATATCAATGTGCGAGAAATTATCTTTTTCATAATTATATATATCAACACCTTTAAGAGTACCTATGTATAAGTTACCTGACCTGTCTGTGTATAGATCATAAATATAGTTGCTGCTAATACCGCTTGAATCAGCCGGATCATGTCTGTAGTAAGTATATTTGTAGCCATCATATTTATGTAATCCCTCCAAGGTGCCAAACCACATATATCCTTTACTATCCTGAACCATACATAAGACGGTCTGACTAAGAAGTTCATTCTCTGAACTTACATTTTTGAATCGCATACTGTTTGGTTGACAATAGATATTGGGTCCTTGAAAAAACCATAAAGACAATATGAAAAACAATATCGCTGTATTTTTTAAAAGTTTTGTATTACTCTTAAAATCTGACAGATTTAATGGAGGTATAGAGAGTTTATACTTTTTCATAAACTGATGATGCGGTGTTGTTTAATCAAATACTTTATAGATAACAAACCTATATTTTTCGTTATTCCATAAATTCATCATATCCTTAAACTTTGGATATTCAGCTATACTAATTGTTGTCTTATTAAAAGTAATTTCTCTTACAACTGTTACCTCAGTATTATTTTGTTCAATACTTATATTAACTGAACCAAAATCGTATTTATAGTTCCTTACCATTGGTTTTTCCAGTAGATTAGCATTTGCAGGAAGTACTATTGTGTACTCATATTTTTCGCTTAAAAGATGAGGTATTTCCAAAGGAGATGTTCTTTGTTGTGTGAGAATATTCATATGCCATGAATCAACTCCATTAGATGCAGTTGGCAATTTATAACGATGATAATTTCCAAGGACTTGTGCCGGGTTTTCCATCTCGAACGACATAGATATTTCACTTTCATTCATCTCCATCTGCTCAATTTCCAGTGATTTAATACCTGCTTTTGAGATTCCCTTGATAATTGTTTTCATGGCTGAAGAGTCAGTATAAAATTTAAAATATGGATTTGAATTATTTTCTAACTCAACTTCGATTTCTCCAAGAA
>PKTD01000216.1 GCA_002869315.1 Marinilabiliales bacterium
GGATTTGGATTTAACATCATAGGATATATGTCTATACCAGCACTTTTTAGCACTTCCAAACTAACAATTGAGTCTTTTCCACCTCCGACAGGAACAATTACCTTTGTAAAGTCCAGTTCCATATCTAAACTTTCCAACTCATTGCCAAAACATTTAATTTCTAGAAAATCATTTTCATTTACATCAATGGAATTCAAATAAAAAAACTCTCCTAAACCATTATAATAAAGTTTACGCCACCACTTAATTTGTTGGTCGTTTAAAGTATGTGGTTTTATGATAATTTTTTTTGGGCAGGCGGCTTTCCAGTAACTTACTAATTCAACCATTCCTATGTTGAAAGCAAGAATATTTAAGTCTCCAGAAGAGATTTTTAATTGATCTGGTTTTTCAGGCAGGCTAATGCGTATTTTTGGATTAAAAAAATATTTATTTGATAAATTAAAGTTAAATTCCAGGTTTATGCTGCTATTTTCAACATTAATTTTATAACTTTGATATTCAAAGAAATCAAACTCTTTTTGAAGTTTAAGATATTTACTTTTGTTGTTTTTTCTCTTCAAATTTGGTATGTTTTTTGAGAAATTAGGGTGTAAAAATAATTTAATTTATGAAAGATATAAACAGATTAGTCCAAATAAAAAGTAATAATTTAAAACCAAAGGCAGGGAGGTTATTAATTTCTGAGCCTTTCATGGGTGATTATTACTTTGGAAGGTCTGTTGTTCTGCTGGTTGAACATAATGAAGAGGGTTCATTTGGAGTTGTGCTAAATAAAATAATTGAAGCCCCACTAAACGAAGTTTTAAAAGGCCTTCCTCCTTTTGAGTCAAGAATATACCTCGGCGGACCTGTAGACACCTCCTCTACTTTTTACATACACACTCTTGGAGATAAGATTGAGGGCTCTCAGGAAATAGGCCATGGCCTATTTTGGGGAGGCGACATAGAACTGATTAAAGAGTTAATAATTCTAAACCAACTAAACTCTGAAAATATAAGGTTCTTTATAGGTTATAGCGGATGGGAAGCCAAACAATTGGATGGAGAACTTGAAAGCAATTCCTGGATTGTTAGCTCCCATATTGATAAATCGATTTTAACGCTTCCCACAAAAGAATTGTGGAAAAGATCATTAAAAAATATGGGCCCTGTATACAACTATTGGTCAAAATTTCCTGTTGATCCAGGAATGAACTAGAGAATACCTCAATTATTAATTTCCTGGGAATTATAAAATAGCTTATTTAATGGCAAAATTTAAGGCAAAATAACTTATCTTTGCTATAATTGAAGTTGCAATTTAATATGTTTTTTATATGAACAGCAAGGAAACTTACAAGATTCTTTTAGTTGATGACAGACCAGAAAACCTTTTAACACTGGAAGGAATTCTAGAAAGTCCGGAGTTACAGTTAATAAAGGCTAATTCAGGAAATGAAGCATTAGGTTTATTACTTGAGCATAAGTTTGCATTAGTGCTTATGGATGTACAAATGCCTGGAATGGACGGTTTTGAAACCGCAGAAATTATGAGAAGTAATGATAGAACAAAACATATTCCAATAATTTTTGTAACAGCAATTAGCAAACAAAGAAGACATATTTTTAAAGGATATGAGACTGGTGCAGTAGATTATTTATACAAACCCCTGGATCTGGAAATTCTTCAAAGTAAAATAAAGGCCTTAGTAGAGTTTTTTAAACACCGTCAGGCACTATTAGAAACCACCGAGAAACTTTCACGTACAGTTGAAGAACTCAAAATGGCAAAAATAGAAGCCGAGGAAGCAACTAAAGCAAAGAGTAACTTTTTGGCCTCGATGAGTCATGAAATAAGAACACCTCTCAACGGAATTATTGGTATGGCAGACCTGGGGTTGATGGATGAGGATTTATCAGAATTACAGGCAGAAAGGTTTGGAGACATAAAAAATTCAGGACAAACTCTTTTAGAGATTATTAATGACATTCTTGATCTTTCAAAAATTGAAGCAGACAAGCTGGAACTGGAAGAAATTGATTTGAGTCTGAGAATTCTGGTTGAGAAAATCTTTAACACTCTATGTATCAGTGCTTATGAAAGCGGAAATGAACTTGTTTGCAGTATCGATCCCGATATTCCTGACAACATAATAGGCGACCCTTTGCGCTTGAGACAAATTTTGTTAAACCTCCTAAATAACTCAATAAAGTTTACTCAAAACGGAACAATTACATTAAAAATTAGCAAACTTGACTTAATAGAAGAACAACTAAGGCTTAAGTTTGAAGTTATTGATACCGGAATAGGCATATCTAAAGAAGCCGCAGAATCTCTTTTTGATTCTTATAAGCAGGCATCCTCCGACACCACAAGAAAGCATGGAGGAACAGGTCTAGGTCTTAATATTTCGCAAAAACTTGTGAATAAAATGGGCGGTAAAATAGAAATAGAAAGTAAAATTGGAAAAGGAAGTAATTTCTTCTTCTCTTTAAACTTGATAACCGGTGAAATTAATCCTAATGAAGATAAAGTCCAATTGGAAAAAAATGCTTCCAATTATAATATCCTCATAATCGAGGACCACAAAGGAACAGCAGAATCACTTGAAACACAACTAAAATACTGGAATATTAAATCTAAGTCGGTGGACAATGTTGATCAGGCTATTAAACTGATGCATACAATGAATTTCGATTTAATGTTTATCGATTTTGAATTATCCTCTCTAACAGGCGATAAAACTGTTGAGAAATTACAAGCAGAATTTAAAGATAAAAACTTTAATATTATTTTCCTTACACCGCTAAAATCTAAAATAGAAGTTGACAAACTTAAAAGAACAGAAATGTTCAACTTCATGACAAAACCTATTATAAAACATAATCTAAAAAATAATTTAGAGTTAGTCCTCGGAGGAAAAGATAGTCAACTTAAGCAGAAAGAATCTTCAGAAACCATTGTTCAGGTAGAAGAGTTAGATTATGAAAAAATCAACATCTTAATTGCTGAAGATCAAATTATAAATATGAAAATCGTAACCCAACTTCTGAATCGTAAAGGAATTAAATTTAAGGAGGCTGCAAATGGTGCTATTGCTCTTGAAGAATACAAGAAAAACGGCTCCACCTATCAAATGATATTAATGGATGTTCAAATGCCTGAAATGGATGGGCTTGAAGCTACAGCAGCCATACGAGATTTTGAATCATCTAACGGAAATCACATCCCCATTATTGCTATGACAGCCCATGCTATGGTAGGAGATAAAGAGAAATTTATTGGCGCAGGAATGGATGATTACCTTTCGAAACCAGTTAACCCTGAAGATCTTTACTCAACCATTGAGAAATATTTAAAATAATTTCTAAAATCATCAAATGGAAAAGAATTACCTCGACTATAATGAATCTAATTCGTGGGAACGACTAAAGCATACTCTGAAATCATGGAAATATATTGGAGTTGGAAAGTCACTTTTAATATGGTTCCTTGCAATTTCAATAGTTCCACTGGTAACTGTAAGTTATATTAACTTCCTTAAGGCTTATCAGGGATTTACAGTTGTTGCTGATAAATCATTAAAATCCTCATCACAATTAAGATTAAGGTATCTCAATACATATTTTGAAGATGCAAGTGATTTAATGGATATAACCGAATCTTCCAATTCATATAAAGTATTTTTCAACGATCTGTTAAATTCATTTGAGGAATCTGAACTTTCAGCAAAAGAGTTTGTATCCAGTGAACAATGGGATAATTTAACCAAAAAACAAATAGACGATTTCAAGAATACATTAAAAAAGAAAGGCTTCTATAACTTCATGTTTATTGACCTTGAAGGAGATGTAATATTTTCAGTTAAAAAGGAAAGAATACTAGGAACTAATGTCTTTAGTAAATCTTTTTTAAATACCAAACTATCAAAAACAATAAGTAAAGTTCTTGAAGAAAACAAAACACTTTTCTCAGATCTGGAAATATTTGAACCCAGCCTGGGGATAGTTTCAGGCTTCTTTATCAATACTTTAAAAAATAGCGACGGTAAAATAATTGGGCTTATTGCTCTACAAATTACTGAAAAAGAAATAAATAGTATGCTTCAGCATGATGCTGGTTATGGTGAAACCGGTCAGGCTTACATTGTTGGTAAAGATCTTTATTTACGGTCGAGACTAAAATACGGCGACGAATATGATGTCTTAAATAATAAAATAGAAAATGCAAAAACCAAATTATGGAAAGACTATCTTATTCATAAAGATGATACAAAATATTTAGTAGAAAACGAATTAGATGTAGAAACCGGTACCAACTATGATACTGATGGTAATGGAAAGTTTGTGCTAGGAATTTTTCGAAATATAAATTATCTGGAAAAATTCGGAGTTAATTGGGCACTTATAGAAGAAATAGAACATAAAGAGGCTTTTGTTTACGCAAGAGAACTATCCGATATTGTAAAAATATCATTTATAATTACAATACTTATAGTTTTACTTATTTCAATACTTGTTACACGCTGGTTTGTGAACCCAATAAAACAACTTTCATCATGGGGAAAACAGGTTGCTATAGGTAAACTGAATACAGTTGTTATAAAGGCTCCTGAAAATGAAATTGGAGATATGAGTTCTACATTTAACAGACTTGTAAACTCATTAAAGTCTTATGCAGATGTTGCCAAATCAATGGCAAAAGGCGATTTCAGTGAAAAGGTTGAAATAAGAAGCAAGGATGATATCCTTGGTAAATCAATGAATCAAATGGTTGAGAGTTTTGTTTCAGTTGTAAATCAAGCAAATAAAATTGCAAAGGGGGATTATACGGCAGAAATTAAACCCAGGAGCGATAATGATTCTCTTGGTAAGGCTCTTTATAAAATGACTACTACTCTAAGAGAGAATGCAATTGAAATAGAAAGACAGGATTGGCTGAAAACAGGTTATAATAAACTTGCAGATGCAATGAAAGGACTTAGTTCTATTGATGCGCTTTCAGAAAAACTAATTAACTTTTATTGTAGTTATTTAAACGCACATATAGGATTATTTTATATTGTTGAAGAGGATTATTTGAAACTAAATTCAAGTTGGGGAGTTGCCGAAAACAACAAGCAGATAAAGAAGAAAATTATTCAGGGTGAAGGATTAATTGGACAGGTTTATAAGACCAAAGAACCTATTATCATTGATAGTACATCTGAATATAAACTTCCTGAAGTTGATTATGGAGCTGGTAAAAAAAATGTAAACTCTTATATTTACTATCCTCTCATACATGAAAATAAAATTATTGCGGTAATTTCTCTGGGATTGGCTGAAAATAATGATGATATGAAAATGGAATTTATAAAAAATTCTGTTAAAGATATTGCAATTACATTAGTTACTCTTCAATCGCATATTAAGGTAAAAGAGTTGTTAAAACGCACTCAGGATCAGGCCAATGAACTGGAAGTACAACAAGAAGAACTTCGGCAAACAAATGAGGAACTTCAGGAACATACAAATGCTTTAAAAGTATCTGAAGAAAACCTTCAGTCACAAAAAGAAGAACTTAAAGTTACCAATGAAGAACTGGAAGAACGAACTAAAGCACTTGAAATACAGAGAGATGCCATTAAGCGAAAAAATAAGGAACTAGAATTAGCCAGAATCGAAATAGAGAATAAAGCTGAAGATATAGCCAGAGCCAGTCAGTATAAGTCTGAATTTTTGGCAAATATGTCACATGAATTAAGAACCCCTTTAAACAGTATAATTGTACTTTCTCAGTTATTATCAGATAACAAAAAAGTACATCTGGATGAAAAAGAGATGCAATATGCCAGCACAATTAATTCTTCTGGAAATGATCTCCTTGAATTAATAAATGACATTTTGGATTTGTCTAAAGTTGAATCCGGTAACATCGATTTAAATATTGAGCGATTATATCTAAACGATCTACAGAAATATGTAGAGTTAACTTTTAAACCTTTGATTGATGAAAAAGGCTTGAAATTAGAGTTCAATATTGATACGGGAAAACTTGAATGTATTGAAACCGATGTCCAGCGCGTTCAGCAGATTATTAAAAATCTTTTTAGTAATGCCATCAAGTTCACCGATAGTGGACATATCAGTCTTGATATTAAATATCCAGCCAAAGGAATTAAGCTTACAAATAAAAACATTGATAAATCTAATTCTGTTGTTATTACTGTAAATGATACCGGAATTGGGATACCTGAAGAAAAACAAAAATTCATTTTTGAGGCATTTAAGCAAGCAGATGGTACAACAAGTAGAAAATATGGTGGAACAGGATTAGGATTAAGCATTTCAAGAAATTTTGCCAGTTTATTAGGAGGAGAAATGGTTCTTGAAAGTAAAGAAGAAAGCGGCTCCTCATTCTCAATAATTTTACCTGTAAGTATTGATATTACTGATGTTAATGAGCAGAACGAAAGCTCAAATAATACTATTGGCCAAGCAGAATCAATCTCTAACGTAAAAGAGTCGAAAACTAGGAATACTAAGTTAAAAGATAAAGCAAACTCAAAAACAGTAGAGGTATCTATTAAAGATGATAGAGAAAGTATTGAAGATAATGACAAAGTAATACTTATCATAGAGGACGACTATAATTTTGCTTCCGTATTGTTAAGCCTTGCCCATGAACATGGTTTTAAAGGAATAATTGCATTGGATGGCTAAACAGGGCTCTATCATGCTGACTATTACACACCAAAAGCCATTATTCTGGATATTGGCTTGCCTGGTATAGATGGTTATCAGGTAATGGAAAAACTTAAATCAAATGGTAAAACCAGGCATATTCCGGTTCATTTTATTTCAGCCGCCGACAAAAATATTGATGCCCTAAAAATGGGTGGAATAGGTTATCTTACAAAGCCTGCTAAGAAGCAGGAAATAGAACTTGTTTTTGGTAAAATAGAAGAACTAATAGCAAAACCAGTAAAAAAACTACTAGTAGTAGAAGATGAGGCTATTATGCGAAAGAGCATTATAGAACTGATGAAAGGTGAAAATATTGAAATAACTGAAATAGAAAAAGGTAAAGAGGCCATTAAATTGCTTAAGGAAGAAGTGTTCGATTGCATGATACTGGACCTTGGACTTGAAGATATAAGTGGTTTTGATTTACTTGAAAAATTAGGAAGTGAGAATATAGCCATTGAAATGCCAATAGTTATTTATACAGGTAAGGAATTAACCAAAGTAGAGAGTGAAAATTTACAAAAACACTCACAAAGTATTATCCTTAAAGGTGCTCATTCATTTGAAAGACTTTTGGCTGAAACAACTTTATTCTTACATCAGGTAGAATCAAGTTTGCCAAATGAAAAAAGAAAGATGTTGGAGTCTGTTCATGGTAAAGAGAACGTTTTAGAGGGGAAAACCATACTTGTAGTTGATGACGACATGAGAAATGTTTTTGCACTATCAAGTTTATTAGAAAGCAATAATGCAAAAGTAATTGTTGGCAAAAACGGTAAGGAAGGCATTGAACAATTGGAAAAAAACAGCAATATCGACCTTGTTTTAATGGATATTATGATGCCTGAAATGGATGGCTATGAAGCAATGATAAAAATAAGAAAAGTACACAAGTGGAAGAATTTGCCAATTATTGCTCTAACAGCTAAGGCCATGAAGGAGGATCGTAAAAAATGCCTCGAAGCAGGGGCCAATGAATACCTCTCAAAGCCTGTAGAAAAGGATAAATTAATCTCACTATTACGAGTATGGCTCTATAATAAATCCTAACTAGATTATTTCTATGCACGACAAAGATAACAGGGAAAAAATTGAAATTGACCTCTTAATTGAAGCTGTGAGGAGATATTATGGTTATGATTTTAGTAATTATAGCAAAGCCCACATTAAAAGGAGAATGGCTGTATTCCTGGCTAAACATAGGTATGAAAGTATTTCAGAAATGCAACATCATGTACTTCATAATTCAAATGTTTTTGAAGATTTCTTAAATAACTTTTCAATTAATGTAACAGAAATGTACAGAGATCCTGATTTCTACAAAGAGTTCAGAGAAAAAGTTATTCCAATCTTAAATACATATCCTTATCTAAAAATATGGATAGCAGGATGTGCTACAGGAGAAGAGGTTTATTCATTTGCAATAATGCTTCAAGAAGAGTCTCTTTTAGAGAGGTCAACAATTTATGCAACCGACTTCAATAGCAACGCTCTTCAAAAGGCTAGCAGGGCTATCTATAGCATAGACAATATCAAATCCTACACCACAAACTACCAAAAATCAGGTGGTAAGTACTCTTTCTCTGATTACTATATGGCTAACTATAATTCTGTTATAATAGATAAATCACTTAAGAAAAATATAGTTTTTGCTGAACATAATTTAGTTACAGACAGTGTGTTTACCGAAACAAATTTAATAGTTTGTAGAAATGTACTTATTTATTTTGATAGGGAACTTCAAGATAAAGTACTATCTTTATTTAACAGTTCTCTGATTACTGGTGGATTTTTAGCATTAGGGACCAAAGAAACACTTCAATTTTCTGCGGTAAACTCCAACTACAGTGCTGTAAGCAAGGAAAACAAGATTTATAAAAAGAACTCTATCTAAAATGTATAAAGCTATAGTTATAGGTGCATCTGCAGGTGGTTTATACGCCATTAGAGATTTATTAAAACCTCTACCTGCTGAATTTAATATACCCATAATTATTGTCCAACACTTATCACCTCATTCAGACAACTATATGATAGAATTCTTGAATAAAACCACAAATTTGAAAGTTAAAGAAGTTGATGAGAAAGAAAAAATAAAATCAGGCCAGGTATATATTGCTCCCCCTAACTACCATGTACTAATTGAAGATAATGAGACCTTTTCTTTATCTGCAGATGAAAAAGTTAACTATTCGAGACCTAGCATTGACGTTTTATTTTATTCAGCAGCGGATGTATATAAGAAAAATTTAATTGGAATTGTTTTAACAGGTGCAAATGATGATGGTGCAAGGGGACTTTTTGAAATAAGAAAGTCAGGAGGACTGGGTATAGTTCAGACACCTGCAACAGCTGAAGCATCACAAATGCCTAACGCAGCAATACTGGAGGCAAACCCTGATCATATTTTAAATATATCAGATATATCGAAACTTCTAAAACAAATAATTAAAGAGCAAAATTGATTATTTTATTTCAATAATTGCATATAAAAATACAATAGAGTAAAAGCAACAAAGAAAATAATCCCTATCCATGAAAAAATTCTAAGTCCTAAGCCGGGTCTGGCTTCCTTAGGCATATGTTTATGAGTAACAGCTTTATAGTTCAACCAAGCCAAAACAGGGGCAGTTATAAACGATAATGTTGTCGCAAAGTTTACCATAAAAGCCATGGATTTAGCCATATACATTATTATCAATGTTGTACCAATTATCANATTAATATTACAATTATAGTAGGGCGTAACCATTCCTTGATTTCTAGTTTTGGAAAAAGTGATTTATAAACAGGAACTAAAACTCGTGGATAAGCATCCAAAACAGTTATTGTAGTGCTGAACATAGTTGTAAAAGCAGCTATTGCTATAACCCAATACGACCAATTACCAATACTACTTGTATACATATTGATTAACTGAGAAGCAAATACTGTTCCCTTAGGTGACAATTGTTCTCCAGTACCCCAAATGACTAGAGCTCCAAGCAAAACAAAGCCTATTGCAAGAATCATTGTACCAAAATAGCCTACCTTAAATTCCAGTAAAGTATCCTTTAAAGAGGGAGTATATTTTAACTCCTTAGCCTTTGCAACTCCCCATACAGAAGACCATACTGAAACATCTATTGGTGCAGGCATCCAGCCTACAAAAGCAATTAAAAAATATATATCAAGAGTTCTATTCCATTGAAAATGCATTATTGATTCAGGCTTAACCACCTTGTCAATTCCAAATGCAGCAAATACAGCAACAATTGTTGATACAGATAATAAAATAATAACAAACTTTATTATTTTATCTAATAATGAATACTTACCAATCAAAAGTATCAGGGCCGTTATACTCAATAAAATTAAACTTAACAGGCTGATATTAACCTCTATATTTAATATATTAGCTAATAATCCAACTGTAACTACCGTAATTGCCGCTTGTAATATAAACATCGAGCCTACAGTTAGTATAGAAAATAAGATAACTGCCCACCTTCCTATTTGAGCATAGCCATCAATAAGACTTTTACCAGTAGCATTTGCGTATCTGGCCCCATATTCAAAAAATGGATACTTTAGTAAATTTGCAATAATTAATATCACAATCAAATCGTAATTAAAAAGTGCTCCAGCTTTTGTAGACTGAACTAAATGAGATACTCCTATGGCTGCTCCTGCATATAATAAACCGGGACCTAATATTTTGATAAACTTTTTCACCATAGAAAATATTAATTAATACTTATTTTTCTCAGCCTTCTTTTCTCTCTTCTTTGTTCCTTGGAATTATGCCACATCGTGGACATTATTCCACTAACTAAACTCTTCCACATATAGTTTAAAAAAGACCTCTCTTTATCTCTGGTATAATAAACCAAACCTTGTCGAGTATTACCTAACCATCTAGGATTGTTGGACTTAATAAGCAAATCATTTACTAGAAATTTGAAGAAAGGAGATGCTACTCCCTTGTTTAATTCTGCTTTATCCCTATCATATAATGCAATACGTAACTTCTTGTATTTAAATGTTATAAATCCTTTGGAGATGCTGTCAGAAGAAATTATGTTATCAATATTAAAAGACCCATTTCCTCTAATAATTGATATTCCAAATAAATTCTCAGTCAACGAATTAAAAATACCAAAGTCCATTTCTTCTGTTTTACCCCTGAAACTAAATTTTTCAGGATTATCAAGTAATATATCCAATTGTGCATCTAATTTGGGTTTTCCCATTAGAGAAGTATTGAAATCTATTTTTAGTTTATTATTTTCTAAAATTTTGGATTCTATATTAGTAATATTTGTGGCGGTTAACTCAAAGTCATCAAAATAAACCACACCGGGATTATTTGATTTGTTTACATATTCTCCATAAAGGATTTTTGAATTTGACACAACTAAACTATCAATTAAAAAAGCTTGCTCAATTAGTTTTGGTAAATCAGCAGGCATTGGTTTTTCTATTCCTGTCTTAAATTTATAAGTTTTATCTCTGAATATTTCCGAATTAATACTATCTATTTCTAGTTTATTAATAATTAGTGTATTGCTTTCAATAAACTCATCAATATCGAGCCCATTGCCTAAGATATCACCACAGGCAACTTCAAACCTATCTACCTGATATCCAAAATGTTTAAAATAATCACTCTTATTCAACTTCGGTTTTATCTCAAATGAATCAATTAAAAAAGAGTTGGTTGTGATATTATAGTTCAAATCCCCAATTTTATAAGTATAAAGTCCGTTACTACTTAAAAATTGATTTTCCTTCAATGATATATATATCTTTTCAGGTAATATTTTTACTGAGTCATCAACACTATAGCCCAATTCATATAAAGAAAACTTAAAATCTAACAATTCCTTTTTATTATTGTCCAGGCCTTTATCACCTAGTACTTCTACTCCGGCATTTTCAACATTTAACTCATTTATAAAAAACTTATTAAATAACCTACCTAACTTTTCTTCAATCTTTTTAAAGTCTGGTCTTTTGTTCATTTTCATTCCCATTTGCAAACTAAAGAACAAAGTATCAGCATTTATATTCTTTATGTTTACTAATGAATTATCATCTTTATTTATGAAGAATTCCGTTATGTCAACACTGGGC
The DNA here is from genome assembly GCA_002869315.1 of Marinilabiliales bacterium. Lineage (GTDB taxonomy): Bacteria > Bacteroidota > Bacteroidia > Bacteroidales > F082 > BM524. Next base: position 11,827 of record PKTD01000216.1, read on the forward strand.
AATTCAAGATTAAGATTTGATTTGGTCACCGGATTTTTACTTATTAGTTTTATTTCTTTTAATTGCAGATCATCTGTATTTGTTTCAGTGCTTACTTTATCAATTAACAACTCAAAACTATTAGTATCATTTTTATATGAGAACTTATTTAAATTTATAAATATCTCTTCCAATCCTGAATTAGTTGGCAATTCCTGCCATTTTACAAATGTATTTTCAAAGGATACCCTATTTATTATTTGTTGAGATGTAAACTCAAGATTTGTTTCAAGGCCTGAAATATCAATATTATCAAATATTAAAGTATTATAAATATCCAGTTTACCCGTATTTGATTTAAGTACTCCTTCACTATCAAAATCAAATGATAAATCAAGTTCAGGACCATCTACTTTTAATCTTCTAAAATGAAAATTATTATTCTGTATCATCTCATCCAAATACAATTTTTCCATATTAAGATATTCCACACTGATATCTGCATTTATATTTCTTGCTTGAGCAATATTCAGTTCACTAGTTTCAATTTGTACCTTATTAACTTTTATTGATGAATCAGCTTGTAAAAATGAAACTTTCTGTGCATTAACCTTTAGTTTATCTTCAAGATATAAGGTATTACTTAACTTAAATGATTTCAATTGTGTTTTTAAATCCTCTTTAGACAAGGCACCATTTAACATAAAATTCTCAAATATTATTGCAAATCCAGTACTAAACTTTTTATTATTTTTCTCATTAAAATCAACTTCAAACAAGCCGTCCTTAATATTTAAGTATTTAATATCTATATCTATGGGTATGCTAATTAGATCGTCTATATTAACAGTATCATTGTATTTTTTTATATTCTTGTATCGTAAATTAATAATTGGCTTTTGAATATCTACTATTTTACTTTTGAAATTATCATCATAAATAAAATTGAATAATTCGAAATTGCTCAGAATTATATCTTCCCAATTAAGTATTACGCTATTAATATTTTGATCTTCTATTAATTGTTCGAATTTGCCTCCCGTAAAATGGAGTTTGCTACCATCATAACTAGTTGTTACAGCGCTCAATATTATATCTTCAGCATTATTCTCAAAATATAAATCTTCGGTATTCCAAAGTATTTTATTAATGTATTTTCTATCCCTAATAGAACTTAATGTTAATTCATCATTGAAATTAATTATGATGTCAGTTGAGTTTAAACTGAGATTAGAATTTACACCTTTTGAAACTTTTATCCTACCCTTTACTATTTCCAACTCACTAAGCAAAATATTATTCATCAAATCATTATCTTTTCTGAAACTAAAACTATGATTTCCAGTCTCCAACGATATTTTTATATCAGGTTCTATTGCTTTTATTTTTATGCTGGAGTTATATTCAGACTTTAAGATACTCTCCAACTGTATGTCTTGAAATAGAATTTTTTTTGAAGAAATATTAAGCGATTTATTATTGATATGCTTAAAATCTAAAACACTTAGCAAAGCATCTTCTGAGGAATAATAAATATTTGATGTCGTAATATTTATATCATCAAATATCTTTAGATTAGCAACACTAAAATTTGATTTATCGATATTTGGATACAAACCATTTACCAAGAAACTCGAGTCTAACTTAAACCCTTCCAAATTAATAGAAAGTCCATTTATTTCATATAACTTCTCACTATTATTCAAGCCATCCACAGTTAGATCCTTTATTCTTAGGGTATCAACCGTAAATGATTCCAAAAAGTTTACAATTTCTGTAGAAACCTTTTCGTAGGAAAACGCAGAGTTTTTATTCTTTCGGGAGGGAAACAGACTTACGTATGATGTATTTATATTTATTGAGTTGAGATTAATTTCTTCTAAATTTCCAAATTCAGTGAGACTGATCCCGCCTACTGACAACTCGCTTATCATTAAACTATCTATAATTCCAGTATTGATGCTTGAAAGTGAAGCATTAGCAAGATTAAGATCTTCATTTTTGGAATTAAACTCGAGCTTTTCTATCCTTAGTGTTCTGCCATTTTTTAATTTTTGGTAAAGCTTAGAAATATCAATTACTATATGTTCCGAAAAGGCAAAGGATTTTGCATTTTTATTTAATTTGTTTTTTATAGTGTTAAAATAAAATAATTCAACTGAGAAGTTGGCAGAACTGGTTATCAACTTAGTGGAATCATTTCTGAATTCTAAATTCCCATACTTCAATCTGAGAGTATCTATTTCCAGGGGTATAATTGTATTTGGTGAATAATCCGAAAGAAAACGAATCTGCTGCTTTATGCTAAAGGCAGTATCTACAGATTTTTCTGACTGCCAAAAAATAAGTTCGGGCTTTGCCGTGAGCACTTCCCCTGCCCTGATTACTCCATCTTTAAATAATTTCCATAAATAAATATTATTAATTACAACACTGTCAAAACCTAAATTATATAGTGAGGCTTTACCTTTATTTTTAACGGAATCATTAGAAATTAGATTTAACTTTTTAAGTTTAATTTCACTTTTAAATGGCTTATAGTCCACTTCTTCCACAACAAGACTCAAATCACCCTTACTAAAATTATCTACACTTCTTACGAGTAGATACTTTAATATGTCATCATTATAGATAACCACTGTACTTGTTATGGCTACCATAAATAATATGATTCCCAATATAATTTTTGTTTGCCTTTTCAATTCATTTAGTGTTGATTATATCGATGTATACTGGCAAATGGTCACTATATCCAGCATTATATTTATATCCTATATTCGTTCTAAATGGTTTTTTACCAAGATACTTCATATCATCCTCTAATATCCATATCGGATCAAAAATTGACATCCTAGATGTAACTTCCCATCCATTAAGATTCAAATATAGTGATTCTGAGACTATAATTTGATCAAAAATATACCAATCCTCTCTATATTTTACACTCCCTTTTACAAATGATGAATTGAAATTGTTAGACATATTAAATAAAGCATTGACTTTCATTAAGTTTTGAAGACTAATGTCATGAGGCTCATCATTAAAATCACCCATAATAATAATACTAGCATTCTTATTTACATTAATTAAAGAATCAACTTTAGACTTAAGCAGATTAGAAAACTCCATCCTCAGATACTCAGACTCTAAAACCCCTCTATATCTTGATGTCCAATGATTTATAAAAACATGAAACGTATCTAACTCAACAATACCTTTCACATATAATATATTCCTTGTCTCTATTTTAACACCATTATCAAATAATTCAAAAGATGAAGTTTTTATAGGCTGGAACTCATTGGAGTATATTAATGCTACATCTATACCCCTAGAATCATTAGATTCGTAGTGTACATAATTCAATTTAGATTTATTAAGTGGTGTTGAATATAATAGATGTTTTATTACTTTTTCATTTTCTATTTCGCAAACCCCCAATAAGATTATGCAATTCCTGCATTTCATGTTTTGAATAACCTTATATATATTTTTAGTTTTTTGATCATATTTTTTATGGTTCCAATGATAATCACCATAGGGAGTAAATTGAGTATCGTTTTTTAACTTATCAGGACTATAATCAAAATAATTTTCAAGATTATAAAAACCCACTCTAATATTTTGATGTGTATTATTAATTTGTCCAAAAACGCTTAAAGCCAAAATATTTATAGCTATTATTATTAAGATACGCATTAATGAGTAATTCATGCTTAGAGAATAAGATTATTTAAATTAAGTTAATTAATGGTTTTAAAGGCCGATATTATAAATGTAAAATTCGTACAATATACTTGAAAAAAGTTATGTGTAATAAGATTATTAATTTAGATAAAAATAGATTAAACATTAAAAATAATAAAACTGAAGATATTTTTTTGCATTTTCGCAATTAAATACAATATTTACTTTAATATTTGTCGTATTGAAGATAAATAGCCTCCTAAAAAGAAAATGAAATAATATAATCAATGTTGATTTTGAAAAGTTATCAACAATTTATCAAGTCCGCAGCCCATACTTTGCTACTGCAAATTTACAAAA
>PKTD01000214.1 GCA_002869315.1 Marinilabiliales bacterium
AACTAACTTCTGACATAATTAAATTTTTTAATGTTTAAACTGCTGCAAAGAAACAGATTAATGGAATAAAAAACAATAAAAAAATTAAAATTTTATTAAAAAGCAATTTGGCCATTTTAAAATTAAAATTTATCATCCAAAAAAATAAATGCATGCATTACAGTTTATTACATATAAGTTTTATAATTTTGAGCTGTCAAAAACTAAGTTATGTGTATAAAACGTATTGCCGTTTTCGCCTCAGGTAATGGTACTAATGCTCAAAGAATTGCTGAGTATTTTAAGAATAATAAGGATATCGAAATCAGTTTAATTTTAAGTAACAAACCCGGTGCAGGAGTGCTGGAAAGAGCTGAAAAACTAGGAATAAAATCCTTCGTTTTTAATAAAAATGACTTCAAAAAAGGACAAGAAGTAGATGTTCTACTACAACAATATGGTATAGATTTTATAGTTTTAGCAGGATTTTTATGGTTAGTACCAGCATTTTTAATAGACAAATTCCCCAATAAAATAATCAATATTCACCCTGCTTTGTTGCCTAAATATGGGGGCAAAGGCATGTATGGTATGAATGTTCATCGTGCTGTTATCGAAAATAATGAAAAAGAATCGGGTATTAGCATACACTATGTGAATAATAAATATGATGAAGGTCAAATCATTTTTCAGGCTAAATTTGATATAGATAAGGGCGAAACTCCTGATAGTTTAGCTAACAAGATACATAAATTGGAATATGAGCATTTCCCTAAAATAATAGAAAAGGAAATTTTAAAACTTTAGTTTTGAAATTTTGGACCGAGACTCTTTCTATAAAGACATAACTCACATTTATCAAGCCCTTTTTTCTTAAAAAAGTCCTCATCCATATGAGGATGAACACATAGTGTAGAATCAACTTCCCAACAATTGGTTTCTGCTTTTCCATACATTATGCAATCGTACTTTTTACAACTAAAATACTCATAGCAAGTTTCCATAACTCAAAAATATAAAATCTGGTCAATTAACTCATACTTATAAATAGTGATTTTTTTCCCAGATATCACTAACAGTTCTAATTATAAATAGTGATTAATAAAAGTAAATCAAATTTATATACTATTTACAATACTAAAACAAAATAAGTATAATTAGAATTAAGAATTCCCAAAAGGAACCCTCAAACTAATAGAAACATTTCTTCCAGGATTATAAAAATTAACCTCCTTGAGTGTTGACAAATGGTCTATATATTTAGTGTCGAGCAAATTACTAATACCAAAACTAAAAAGTAAAGGTTGTTTATTAATTATAAAAGTAGTTCCAAGATTAATATTCAAAAGCGTATAGGAATCAGTTGCCGTTTCATCTGGAGCAGGATTGTTTTGAGCAAAAGCCGTAAGAGTATTTAATGCAACATATGACTTATAAAGGAATGATAATTTTTCTTTTTCAAGTCTAAGAGAGAACCTAAGTTTGTTAGCGGGAATAAATGGCAGATAGTCACCATTGTCCTGCACTCCAATTACTGTTGAAAAGGTAGTCTCCAAATGCAGGTACTTCATGCTCTGTGGATGAAAGTGTATGCCTGCTTCCCCACCATATAGTTTAGAATCGGCTTGTTTATATTTATATATGCTCAAACCGTCATTTGTAGTATCTCCTGTAGGTGAAATGAAAATAAAATCGTTTATTCTATTATAAAAAACTGCCAAATCAAGAGTTATATTGGATTTATGATAATGAAAACTAAAGTCAGTTTCATAAGAATTCTCAGGAACCAAATTTTCATCACCCAACTCAAATCGCAATTCATGTTGTCCTTTTGATGTAAGTTCGGCAAGTCTCGGAGTACGATATGCAGCACCGAAATTTGTTCTGAACAATAAACTTTCGGTTAAATCGTAAGTTGCCCCTAAAGAACCACTAAAACTGCCATAAGACTTATCTAAGGCCTTTCTGTAATCCAATGGTTCAGTGGGCTGACCTACTGCTTCAGAAGCGATTTCTTTTAAATCATATCGCAAACCTCCCTGCACTTTTAACTTTTCAAAGAAAGTATACTGTATAAGTGCAAATATTGAATAGTTATTTGTTAATGCATCTGGAAGTAGAATTGTTTCCCGGCTATTTAGGTTTGTATTTTTTTGGTTATATCCTTGAATACCCAATATATAATCTGATTTATCTGTGGAAGGCAAGTAGACTTTTGCTTCATAGGTAATAGTTTGCAACTGCATCTGCAATTCGTATTCGTTTTCCTCTCCAATATGACTTAATTCTGTACTTTGGTAGGCAGCGTTCAAATCTAATTTATAGTTATTAAAAAACAATTTGTTTTGAAGGGATAACAGATGCGTATTCAAGTGCTGATAAAATATTTCATTCTTTCTACCCCTTTCTGTAATATCCTCTAAAGCGTGATCTTCAACAAGTCCCAGTTTCTGATTATTATAGTCGTAAAAGATTTTAAAACTGCCTATTTTATTTGTGAGTCCTGCATTTGCTTTTAGCGACATTTCATTAAAACGTGAATTGGGCACAAATTCGCCTCCCCCTTGGAGATAATCGGCATTTGTTTTTTGTCCTATTCTGATTCCTCCGAATACTTTATTACCTGAGGCCTTTATTCCCAGATTATTTGTCATGCCCAATGAGTTAGAAAACAGTTGCAAATTATAATCTCCACTTAGGCTTCCTACCGGAGCAGGTTTCTCCTTTATAAAATTTATAACACCTCCAATTGCGTCAGAGCCATATAAGAGAGAAGCAGGGCCTTTTATAATTTCCACATCAGAAATTCCAAATTCATCAATTCCCAGTGGGTGGTGACTGGAATACTGATAATTTTCGAAACGTACTCCATTATTTAGGACTAGTACATCATTCATTGAAAGCCCACGTATTACAGGTTTTGATACACCACTTCCCTTAGAAATCATATCAACACCCGGAATTTCAGCAATCAATTCCATAAAGTTTGTAGTATTCTGGATATTTCGAGGATCAAGTTTCAGGATATCAATCTTTACAGCATTTTCATGTTGAGTGGAATTATATCCTCCGGTTACTACCAACTCCTCCATCTCTATAGGACTTTCATTCAGATTAACATTTATTTCCAGATCATCCTCTGCAGTATTTATAGTTAGGATATGGCTGGAAAAACCTATTAGTTTAAACTGTATTTTATACTTTCCCTTAGGAATATTTTCAAGTTCATAATAACCTTCATTATTGGAAATAGTTCCTTTATTTATATCTGGCATAAAAATACTTGCCCCAACAAGAACTTGATTATTATTATCGGTTATTTTACCACTTATATTTACTTGCGAAAAGGCGAAATGATAAATTAATATCATTAAACCTGTTAATAAAACATTTTTCATTTACTAATTTTTTTATAAACTGATTATTAATTATTTAGATTGGTTTATATCAGTTTATATGGAGGTCCTCTTAATGAAAATGTATGTTTTAGGGAGTTGGAATATCTTTGTGATTTATATAAGTTTTGATAGATAATGTGGGTAATTTGAACATACTCCTCAAAATGATAATCCTGTGGAGAAAATGCAGAAAACTCAAAATTACAAACAGCACAATTATCATGATATTCATGAAAATGATCAATATGTTCCGCTTTACAAGCAAATCGTTCATGATTATGCTCAAGTTTTATAACCGATGGTGTTAAAAACACAAGCAATAAGAAAATATTTGCTATTTGTTGAATTATCTTACTCACAAAAAAAATCCACTTTTATTATTTCGCAAAAGTAAGCAAGTAATTCCAATTATCGGTCTTATTTATATCAATTATATATAATTTTTTTAAAAGAAGATTTATTTTTAAATAATCAATGTCAAATAATCATAAAAGCATTTACTTATGAAGTAAAAGCTAAGTTGATAAACTTGCCTAAGTCCTATAAATCAACAACTAAAACCACTTATTAATCTTGATAACTATACGTGTATGTGAAACGTTTTTTGTTAATTTTATATTAATATTGAACTAATAATTAATGAAAAGTATGATTTCTGAATTCTTCAATATTTTAGGTCAGGTACTTACACTAATAGGTGCATTGGGATTATTCCTTTACGGAATGAAACTAATGAGTGAGGCATTACAAAAGGTTGCTGGAAATAAAATGAGGCAAATACTCGCGGCTATGACCAACAGCCGAATAAAGGGAGTATTAACCGGTATACTTGTAACAACTACCATACAGTCATCGTCGGCAACAACAGTAATGATTGTAAGTTTTGTAAATGCAGGCCTACTTTCCTTAATTGCCTCCATAGGAGTAATAATGGGAGCCAATATAGGTACTACGATAACAGCCTGGCTTATAGCCATTTTAGGATTTAAAGTAAGTTTAAGTTTCCTTTCATTGCCATTGATAGGTATTAGTTTTCCATTGTTTTTCTCCAAAAATGGCAAACGTAAGTCCTGGGGTGAATTTATTATAGGTTTTGCCATTTTATTTATAGGATTACAATTTTTAAAAGAGTCGGTACCAGATATACACAGCAATCCTGCTGCCTTGAATTTTCTTGCATCATTCACAGAACTCGGATTTGGTTCGGTTTTAATTTTTGTAGTGGTTGGAACTTTACTTACAGTTATTATTCAATCATCGAGTGCAACAATGGCGCTTACTTTGGTAATGACTTACAACGGTTTAATACCTTTTGAACTTGCTGCGGCAATGGTATTGGGCGAAAATATAGGAACTACAATAACTGCTAATATTGCTGCTGTTGTAGCTAATGTTTCGGCCAAACGAACTGCACGAGCTCACTTAATATTCAACATTTTTGGAGTTACCTGGATGCTTTTGGTATTCCACTATTTTCTTGTGGCCATCGACATGTTCATAAGTGAAAAGCATGGCATTTCTCTGTTGCAAACAGATTTATCGAGTACTGATTTTGAAAACATAAAAAGTGTATATCCAGTAGGGCTAGCAGTATTTCATTCCAGTTTTAATATAATTAACACATTGGTATTGCTGGGGTTTGCCCCATTAATTGCACGAGTTGCCATAAAGATGGTTCCTGACAAAGGTGAAGACGATGAAGAGTTCCGTTTAAAATATATTAATACTGGTATGTTTTCTACCAGTGAGATAGGAATTATGCAGGCTCAGCAGGAAGTTACCAACTTCGGAAGTAGAATAAGGAAAATGTATTCTTTCATAGAACTATTACTGGAGAATGACAAACCAAAAAAGCATTATAAGTTAATGTCGAAAATCGAGAAATATGAACAAATTACAGATAATCTGGAACTAGAAATAGCAAATTTTCTGACCAGGATTTCTGAGGGCGAAATCAGCCATGAAAGTTCCTCTAAGATAAGGGCACTGCTAAAGATTATTGATGATATGGAGAGTGTTGGTGATTCCATATATCAGTTGTCAAAGGTGATTGACAATTTGAGGGAAAGCAAATCCAACTTCAATAAATCTCAACACAAATTAATACATGAATTATCGGAAATAGTTGAAGAGGCTTTTAAGGAAATGAACAAAAATATTGAGGGCGACTTTAAGCAATTGGATATAAAGAAAGCAAAGGAAATAGAATTGCAAATAAATAAAAAGCGGGATGAACTTCGTCAGAGGCATGTGGATGATTTGAAAATGAAAAAGTATAAGCCCAAAGTTGGATCCATATACAGTGATATTTTTTCCATAAATGAAAAGATAGGAGACTATATCATTAATGTAAGCGAGGCTATTCATGAATATCAGAAAGCGGTTTAAATACACATAAGCCGCGTGAGGGATTGCAGCGGCACCCCCGACTTTCAGGAGGGAGTATAGCGGAAAGCCCGGCCCACCGATAGAAGGGCACGCCCAAATAAAAACAAACTAAATCACTATCTGTTAATTTTTGAAAAAACATTTAATGATATTTAACTTTCCGCAAAAAACCTTGTCTTTATATTGCAAATAGCGGAAAAACAAAGAATTATCAGGAAAATTTTTTGATTAAAAATGAATATTTATTGAATCAATTAATTGATAGCTAAGGGGATTTGCTTTTTGAATGCTTTTAAAATTATTTTTGAACTGCCATTGGCAGACATGCAATTTAAATTAAAAACAGAAAAAATCACTAAAAAAACTACATACCGACTACTGTTGCTAACGCTTATTATAACTATGCTTAGCGGAAGTGTTTTTGCTCAGCTGACAAAAATAATGGGCACTGTAAGCGATTCGGCCACCGGGGAGCCAATGCCCTTTGTGAATATTGTTTTCAAAGGCACTAATACAGGAATTACCAGCGACTTTGACGGAAATTATGCAATTGAAACCTTGCATGCCAGCGACACATTAATAGCTTCATTTGTGGGTTATGAAAAGATCAAATCGGCGGTTGTTATTGGTAAATTCCAAATTATCGATTTTAAGATGAAGTCCAGTTCGGTGATGCTGCAGGATGTTGTAATTCGCCCGGGAAAGAATCCTGCAGAAATTTTACTGGATAGTATTATAGCTCATAAAGAACAAAACGATCCAGATCATTTTGATGCCTATCAGTATGAGGCTTATACCAAAATTGAACTGGACGCAAACAATATAACTGAGAAATTCCAAAATCGCAGGATGTACCGTCCCTTTAAATTTATTTTTGACAATGTGGACACTTCTACAGTAAATGGGAAAACATATCTGCCAATTTTCCTCAGCGAGACTATCTCAGATGTTTATGCCCGTAAAGACCCCAATGGTTATATTGAAAAGATAAAAGCAACTAAAATTAGTGGGTTCAACAACCAAAGCGCAATGCAATTGCTTAGTGATGAGTATTTTAACACTAATATCTATGATAATTTTATAGATCTTTTTCAGGTAAATTTTGTGAGCCCTATTGCAGGTAATGGTCTTTCGTTTTATAAATATTATTTGGTAGACAGTGCATATTTAGAAGGTAGATGGTGTTATAAAGTAATGTTTAAACCGAGGTATAAACAAACCATGACATTTACAGGAAATATGTGGATACACGACAGTACTTATGCGGTAAAGGAAATTGAAATGCGTATGGCAGAAGATGCCAATATGAACTTTGTTAATGATTTGGTAATCGATAAGACCTTTGATATTGTTGATGGCGAACACTGGGCCCTGACACGTGATTATACCATAGGTGATTTCAACCTCATAGAAAACAATAAACGGACCTTGGGATTCTTCGGCAAGAAAACAACCACCTACCGTAATTATATTATTGATGAACCCAAAGACCCTAAGTTTTATACTGCTCCTGTGGATGTAATTGTAAGTGATAGTGCTGATAAACATGATGATACTTTCTGGCTGGAAAATCGTCATGAAGATTTGACAAAGGATGAGCGAACCATTTATTTTATGATAGACACTCTTACCACTATTCCTCAATTTAAAACCTATATCGACATAGTGGAAATGGTGGTTACAGGATATTATGTAAAGGGAAAGTTTGAAATAGGTCCTTACGCCTCAATGCTGAGTTTTAACGCAGTTGAAGGGGCTAGATTTAGGTTTGGAGGGAGAACTAGCAATAAATTCAGCAAAAAGATAATGATAGGTGGTTATGCTGCCTATGGTACTTTCGATGGAAGGTTTAAATATGGCGGCAATGTGCTTTATATGTTCGATAAAAATCCCCGAAGAGCATTGAGTGCCAGTTTCAGGTACGATTTGGAGCAGTTGGGAGCAAGCCAGAATGCGTTTAGGGAAGATTTCTTCCTGGCATTTTTATTCCGCCGGCAGCCAGCCGATAAACTTAGTTTTGTAGAAGAGATAAAACTATCATATGAACATGAATGGTTTAGAGGTTTCAGTACTAGCTTTATACTTATGAACCGCAACCTATATCCTGTAGGAGGAGCGAAATTTCAATTCTATGTTCAGGAGGGTGAAACACAAAAAGTTGAAACAGAAGATGCCATAACCTCAGCAGAATTTGGTTTGGATTTTAGGTTTGCATACAAGGAAAGAGTTACTATTGGGGAGTTTGAAAGAATAAGTCTGGGTGCCAAGTTCCCAATTATAGATATTAAATATGCTTATGGAATGCCTAACTTTTTCAAAAGCGATTATGAATATCACAAATTACAAATAGGCATAAAACACTGGTTTAATATTTTAAACTTTGGCTGGTCAAGGTTCAATGTGGAGGCCGGCAGAATATGGGGCACCCTTCCCTACCCTTTGCTTAAACTACATGAGGGTAATGAGACTTACTTTTTTGATGAGTCGGCATTTAATATGATGAACTATTATGAGTTTGTGAGTGATAAATATCTCAAATTTTACTATACCCATCATTTTAATGGATTACTGTTTAACAGGATTCCGCTGTTTAGAAAATTAAAATGGAGAGAGGTAGGCTTTGTAACTGGATTAATAGGAGGTATGGACCAAAAGAACCGGGATTTCTCGGTGTGGCCACAGGGAATGTACACTTTGGATAAGCCATATTTTGAGGCTGGAGCAGGCATTGAAAACATCTTTAAAATAATACGTATCGACGCTATTTGGCGTTTGTCCTATCTTGACCACGCAAATGTTTCGCCTTTTGGTGTGAGGGCTAGTTTGGTGTTTAAATTTTAGATAAAATTTTTAATTGTTGTCAATCACCTTCATGATTAAATTCTTTGGGTTCAATATGTATGGTTGCAGTTATATACAGTTCTTTTTTTATTAAGTTTTCAATTTCTGTGGCAATATTATGTGCAGATAACACATCCATTTTATTGTTAACTTTTATATGGAATGTAAGTTCCTGACTACTGACATAATTATGAATATGATAATGATGCGGACTCAGACTTTCATCAAAATTTGATTCTATAAGGTTTTCAATTTTTTCTATTAATTGTTTGTCTGGCTCTTCCCCCAATATTTTATTAATTGCATCCTTAACTATTTCATAAGCAGCATAAAAAAGCATAAATGCTATTATTACACCCAGAACACTATCTATCCACCAAAAACTATCCGACAGGAAAATTCCAATTAAAACTACTATAGAAGATAAGGCATCTGTTCTATGATGCCAGCCATCAGCTTTTACGGATAGGTTTGATGTTTTTTTACCTATATAAAATGCATATTGCGCTAATCCTTCTTTTACCAAAATTGAAATAATGGTAACAACTATGGCAATTGTTCCAAAGTTGGCAGCCTCTTTTGTTTGAAACTG
>PKTD01000311.1 GCA_002869315.1 Marinilabiliales bacterium
GTTTTATAACTAAACAGATGGAGTGTAATAATATACAGAGTGTCATTAGATTGCTTGGCCTCAATCTTAAATTTTGGTCGGTCCTCTGGAAACTTCCAACCCCAGTTATCTCCATTAATTAATAGTTCTGATTTAACATTTAGTTCATCAGAAGAAGATTTTATGATGGATGTATTTCCATCTAAATTTTTAAATACAATTGTATTTACATTTTCAAGAGATAAATTTAATTGCTCTTGTACTTCTTGTGCACTGCTAACCGTATACATGACACATGCGATTACGATTAAAATCATCTTTTTTATTTGCATAATAATTAAATTTGACATTGTTAAACATTATACATAGTATAACTATGTTTATATATAAAAAAACTACTTCTTCTTTACCAATCGAAGAAGTAATGTGATAATTAAATAGAAGACAGCAGCAGCTAATAAAACCACTGGTATAAACCAAAAACCAAGTATTTCATTCATTCCTTCATTGTTAGATACAAATCCAAAAGAATGAAATTTATTTTCATAATAGAAAAGACCTGTTTTTGATGGTATAATTAATTTTGTAATAATTAAAAATCCAAAAGCCAATAGAAATAGATAAAGAACTGAGAAAATACTATAGATTATGCCATTTTTAAAATTAAATGAAAGCGCCTGGTATACAGTTTTTGGATTGAAAGTTCTGGTGGCTTCATTAATTTTTCTTTCTGCAATAATTGGCTGCATAAAGTCATCAGGATCACCAAGTTTTTCAATTAAATTAAGCAAACTATCTGTTTCATTTACATTGGTTTCCCTTTGAATACCTTCGTAGATATGACTATTTATATCCATTAAAATTTCAGTTTTATCATCTTGTGATAAAACTCTCGCTTTTTTTTCAACTCTTTTCAAATAGTCATTGTAAATACGTTGAGCAGTATTGCTTTCAAATTCTATATTCTTCATTTTATCATTAATTTTTGAATTGAAGTATTCATATTAACCCAGTACTTTTTCATTTCCTGCAAAGTATCATTTCCTTTTTTTGTTAGCACATGATACTTTCTTGGTATACCGGATTCTTGTTCTACCCACTTGGAAGTTAACAACTCTTCATTTTTTAATCTATTAAGTAAAGGATACAGGGTACCTTCGGCTATTTCTATTTCGGTATGCTTTTTAATTTCTTCAATTAATTCATAACCATAATATTCATTGTCTTTCAAAACACTAAGTACAATAAAGGAAAGAATTCCTTTCTTAACCTGGGCAGTCCATTTATGTACAAATAAATCATTCATGCGGCAAATATATAACAAAATACATAGCAATGCAAGGTATTAATGCATATTTTTTATTGAGTGGTGGTTTTAGCAGCATTCAGGATGCATGAAATGTGTTGTGTTTCAATGCTATACGCCAGTTTTTATTTTTAGTGTATTTATTGGAAAATTTATTTAAATGTGTATAAACAATGTTATATGCTGACATTTTATTTATGGTACAACAAAAGATACAGCAGGAGCAGAAGTCGGGTTTAAATTTGGAAAGATATCTCTATTCAGATCTGGATCACTGTAACTATTTCCCCAAAATGATTCGCCATAACATTTTACGTAAACTGTGGAGCCGCTTGTTAAATCAAGAGCATCAAATGAGGCCTGACTCAAATTAAGGTTATAGGGTGAAATATTAGCGGGGAAAGTTTCCAAATAGGAATCATAATTTTCATGACTTACATTCGGGTCGATTGAAAAGAAAAACCTAATGTATCTGGTGTTAGTTTGGTTTCCTTCAGGATTAGTTGTTGCTCCTATAATCACAGGAAAGTTAGCATTTGAGCTTATGGTAAGATTTGTAACGGAAGTAGTAGATTTTTGACCCAGTGATGGGGTTTCTACTACTGTTGAAGATCCAGTGTTGATGTGCTCAAGGTTAAACTTTTTAAATGTTCCAAATCCTGATTTTTCATAAACAATAGTATAGGAACCAAAAGGAACCTCTGTAAGGGTAAAATCACCTTGGCCATCTGTTGTTGAAGAAAATTCCGTACCTTCTAGTTTTATTGTCATGCCTGAATTCTCAATCTGGGTTGTACTTTCATCGTACAAGTTTACGGAGCCAATGATATTGGCCTTTGTGATTGGTTCTGGAGTCTGGTTTTCGTCTTTGTTGCAGGAAGTAAATCCAATTAAGACAATTAACCCTAAAGTCAAGTAATCTAATTTCATAATATTTATAATTTATCGTTAAAAATATTTTTTCATAACAATTATTCTTCAATTATGTTTACATATAACCTATGTGTTTATTATTATATTTCCATTATTAGAGGTTCTCCTTTATTTGTAATTTTATGTTAGCAAAATTGATATAAGTACTTATTGTAGGTCTCTTTTTGTGTTCACTACATTTTATTCTTATATTCCAAATATAAGACAATTTTATAAATACTAATACTGTCTAAAGGGCTTGCTATCTAATGAAATCCTTTTGTTGAAATATGAGTGTAAAACTCAGTGTTTTTAATGCTTGTGTGTCATGGAATAGATTGAGTATACCTCAAGTTAATACTGCCTTCCAGGTAATGTGGAGAAAAAGTTTATAGAATTTTTTGTCATTTGTACTAGTTTAAAATAAAAAACCTCTCTACCAATCACTTAGTAAAGAGGTTCTTTAATCTATGCGTACCCGAGGCCGGGATCGAACCGGCACGAGTATTACCTCATTGGTTTTTGAGACCAACGCGTCTACCAATTCCGCCACTCGGGCAATTGCCCTAAAAAGGGAGTGCAAAGTTAAAATATTTAACTTATTAAAAAACAACATTCTTATTTTTTATTTTTGACTCTTGCCTATACCAATAATTATAGTACTTTTGCAGCGATTTTTGGGCTAATCATTTAATAAATAGTAAAATGGCTGACTCTACAGTGAGTATTTTTTCCGGAAGACAATCGAGGTATCTTGCAGAAAAAATTGCTGAAAGTTACGGTACCGGACTTGGAAAGTCGATAGTTACTGAGTTCTCCGATGGAGAATTTCAAACTTCTTATGAGGAAAATATTCGTGGAAAAGATGTATTTATTGTACAATCTACTTTTCCCAATGCGGATAATCTTTTAGAGTTATTAATGATGATTGATGCTGCTAAAAGAGCATCAGCACGTAAAATTGTAGCCGTTATACCTTATTTTGGTTATGCCCGCCAGGATAGAAAAGATAAACCAAGAGTTGCAATAGGTTCCAAACTGATTGCAAACTTACTTACTTCCGCAGGAGTAACACGATTGATTACGCTTGATTTACATGCCGACCAGATACAAGGTTTCTTTGATGTTCCGGTGGATAATCTTTATGCTTCCAGCATTTTTTATCCTTATCTGAGTAAACTGAAACTTCCAAATCTTATTATGGCTTCTCCCGATACGGGCGGAACTCGTCGCGCTGCATCTTATGCAAAAGCCCTAGGCTGTGGATTTGTTATTTGTTACAAGCAAAGAGCAAAGCCTAATGTAATTGAACAGATGGAACTTATTGGTGATGTGGAAGGCAAAGATGTTGTTTTGGTGGATGATATTATTGATACTGCAGGTACAATTACAAAAGCGGCCGACTTGATAAAAAGTAAAGGCGCTAAAAGTGTGAGAGCTTTTTGTACTCACCCACTTTTCTCAGGAAATGCCTACGAAAGAATAAATAAATCTGTTTTTGATGAGGTTGTTGTAACTGATACAATTCCTTTGAAACAGAATTCCGATAAAATTAAAGTATTATCAACTGCCGAACTGATGGCAGAAGTAATAAACAGAGTACAGAACTATGAATCGATTAGTTCTTTATTTAAATATAAATAATTAAATAAATTTTTAAAATGAAAAAAGTATCATTGAGCGGTTCTCTTCGCGAGAACGTAGGGAAGAAAGATGCTAAACGCGTAAGACGCGAAGGAAATATCCCTTGCGTTATTTACGGTGGAGAAAAGCAAATTCACTTTGCTGTTGAAGAATTAGCCTTCGACAAATTAATTTTTACTCCTGACGTTTATGAAATCAATTTAACCATAGACGACAAAGAGTATAAAGCAATTTTACAAGATGTTCAGTATCACCCTGTTACCGACAAGGTTTTACATGCTGATTTCCTTGAGGTTATTGATGGAAAACCTGTTATTGTTGGTGTTCCTGTACACCTTATTGGTGACTCCATTGGAGTTTTAAGAGGTGGTAAAATGATCCAGAAGATGCACAAATTGCGCGTTAAAGGATTAATTACTGACATCCCTGAATTTATTGATGTAGATATTGCTAAGGTTAATATTGGTGGGTCTGTTAAAATCAGAGAAATAGAATTAGACAAAATGTCGATACTAGATCCTTTAAATAGTGTTATTGTTAGAGTTAAAGCAGCCAGAACTGTTGAAGAGGTTGAAGAAGACGAAGACGAGGATGAAGAAGGAGAAGGTTCAGGAGAAGAAGGTGGAGATGCTCCAGCCGAAACTCCTGCTGAATAAAGCAGATATTATCTTAAAAAATAAAGGGATAGGTTTTTTAAACTTATCCCTTTATTTTTGCATTAAATTTTAATAAGTGAAATATTTAATTGTAGGCTTAGGAAATATTGGTGCCGAGTATAATAATACTCGTCATAATATTGGTTTTGATGTGGTTGATAAACTTGTTTACGACCTGAAAGGGGAGTTTAAAGTTGATAAACTGGCATCGGTGGCCACAGTAAAATATAAAGCACGAAATCTTGTTGTAATTAAACCTGCAACTTATATGAACCTCAGCGGGAAGGCTGTTAAATACTGGCTCGATCAGGAGAAAATTGATGTCAGCAAAATGCTTGTTGTTGTGGATGATATTGCCCTTGAAATGGGTCAGTTGCGACTAAAAACCAAAGGTGGCGATGCCGGACATAACGGACTTACCGACATAATTATTAAACTGAATACAACCAACTTTGCTCGTCTTCGTTTCGGCATTGGCAATGACTTCCCCAGAGGTTACCAATCAGACTACGTTTTAGGAAAATGGAGCAATAAGGAAATCGACCTTCTCCTTCCCCGTGTGGATACCGCCACCGAAATTATTAAGAGTTTTGTAAGCATAGGACCTGGTCTTACAATGACGAATTATAACAATAAGTAAGAAATAATTGAATATCGAATATTGAATTTCGATTAACGAATGTCGAAGTGGTTTAAGTTTACTTAAGAAGATAAGTTTATCAATTAATATTTTGAGTCTCCATCTTCATTATTGGGTGTTCGTTAATCGATATTCGGAGTTCAATTGATATTAATTAAATATTATTTTTTAACTTCACTTTTAAAAATCTAACCTATGAAAAAGTATAACCTAGAAAATAGACTTATTAAATTTTCAGTGCTTATTATTGAAATCGTTAATGAAATGCCAAATTCTATAGCATGCAAAACATTGTCTGGTCAAATAATTCGTTCTGGAACCTCTGTTTCACTTAATTATGGTGAAGCCCAAAGTGGAGAGTCGAGAAAAGACTTTATTCATAAAATGAAAATAGTTCTTAAAGAACTTAGAGAAACTTTTGTGGCTTTGCAAATAATTCATGAAGCAAATCTTTTTTCTGATAGTGATAAGATAATTGAAGCCAAGAAAGAGAATAACGAATTAATTTCGATTTTTGTTAAGAGTATAGAAACTGCCAGTAAGAATCGATAATTTTATTTAATTGGTACCTAAATGTTTTAGAATATCAAACACCAATCAGTCAGGAGACTGACAGGTCAACGAATGTCGAATTTCGAAATGGTCTTAACTTGTTAAAAGAGATTAGTTTAATAATTAATATTTTGAGTTCCCAACTTCATAATTCGGTGTTCGTTAATCGATATTCGGTGTTCAATAAAATCAATTAACGAATTTCAATAACGCTATTAGAATATCAAACACCAATCAGTCAGGAGACTGACAGGTCAACGAATGTCGAATTTCGAAGTAGGCTTAGTTTGCCTAAAAATAAAAAATTTATAAAATAATGTTCTATTTGCCAGCCCTATTGTCTAGTTTGCTAACTTCAAAAACTACCCCCTAAGTCTCCCCGCAATAATCCCCGAAATATCCTCAATACTAACTCTTTCCTGCGTCATGCTGTCGCGTTCGCGGATGGTAACAGTATTGTCTTCCAAAGTTTGGTGGTCAACGGTAACACAATATGGTGTTCCAAGGGCATCGTGGCGACGATAGCGTTTTCCAATGGAGTCTTTTTCTTCGTAGAAACACATATAATCCGACTTAAGGCCGTTGAGTATTTCATCCGCTTTTTCTGGAAGTCCGTCTTTCTTCACCAATGGGAAAACAGCAACTTTATATGGAGCCAAAACATGAGGCAGTTTCATAACTACTCTTTCGTTTCCGTCTTCCAGTTTTTCTTCGGTATAGGCAAACGACAATACTGCCAAAAACATCCTGTCGAGGCCAATGGAAGTTTCAACCACATAAGGAACATAACTCTCATTGATTTCAGGATCGTGATAACGTAGTTTTTTACCTGATAGTTCTTCATGAGCACTCAGGTCGAAGTCGGTACGTGAATGTATTCCTTCCAGTTCTTTAAATCCCATTGGGAATTCGAATTCGATATCGGCAGCAGCATTGGCATAATGTGCCAGTTTATCATGATCGTGGAAACGGAATTTCTCGGCAGGAATTCCCATAGATGTATGCCACTTCATACGGGTTTCTTTCCAGTATTCAAACCATTTCATCTCTTCACCGGGACGTACAAAAAACTGCATTTCCATCTGTTCAAATTCCCTCATACGGAATATAAACTGACGTGCAACTATCTCATTCCTAAAGGCTTTACCTGTTTGAGCAATTCCAAAAGGAATTTTCATCCTTCCTGTTTTCTGCACATTAAGGTAATTTACAAAAATACCCTGAGCAGTTTCCGGACGTAAATAAATTTCACTTGCTCCTTCGGCAGTAGATCCCATTTGTGTTGAAAACATAAGGTTAAACTGTCGCACCTCTGTCCAGTTTTTAGATCCAGATATTGGGCATGCAATTCCCAGGTCTTCTATAAGATTTTTTATGCCTTCCATATCGTCATTATCCATTGCTGGATATAAACGATTTTTTATGCCTTCAATTTTTTCAATATTAGCAAGTACACGTGGATTTGTTTCGCGAAACTGCTGCTCGTCGAAACTATCGCCAAAACGTTTTTTCGCCTTAGCAACTTCCTTATCGATTTTGCCTTCAATTTTGGCCATAAAATCTTCTACCAAAACATCGGCACGGTAGCGTTTTTTCGAATCTTTATTATCTATCATCGGGTCGTTAAAAGCGTCAACGTGGCCCGATGCTTTCCATACTTTAGGATGCATAAATATTGCAGAGTCTATTCCCACAATATTGTTGTGCATTTGTACCATGGCTTTCCACCAGTAATCACGAATATTTTTCTTTAGTTCTGATCCGTTTTGAGCATAATCGTAAACCGCACTCAGCCCGTCATAAATTTCACTACTTTGAAAAACGAATCCATATTCTTTCGCGTGGGATATTATTTTTTTTAAAAGATCTTCCTGGTTTGCCATTTCTTATTTTTTGATTTTATCGTTATTCATCACAGTCGACCATAATTAATTGACCATAAAAAATATGTTTAGTATTTATTAATTAGTAAAAAAGTCGATTACATTTCCAAAGGTTGATGTAGTGCGTTTGTATAATTCGGTATATCCACATTGGGTACAAGAAATCATGGTAAACTTTTTATTCTGTACATCAAAAATTTTTGCAAATGCACCACCTGTTGCTCTCATCTCGTCAACTTCATACTGGCGGTTATTGCACTTTGGGCATACGTATTCTTTCTTTTCCATCTTCTTAAATTTTAAACTATCTGCTGCCGGAGGATTTCCGGCAGCAGATTGTAATTTTTTTAAGCACCTAAAGTTGCTACCATTACTGCTTTTATGGTATGCAGGCGATTTTCCGCTTCATCAAAAACCACTGATGCTTCCGACTCAAAAACCTCATCGGTAACTTCCATTGCCTCTATACCAAATTTCTGGTAAATCTCTTCTCCAACAATAGTTTCACGATTGTGGAAAGCAGGCAGGCAGTGCATGAATTTTGTCTTTGGATTTCCTGTCTTTGCCATAAGTTGTGAGTTTATCTGGTAAGGTAGCATCATTGCGATACGTTCTTTCCATACTTCGTCGGCTTCTCCCATAGAAACCCATACATCGGTATATACAAAATCTACACCTTTTACTCCATCGTCAACATTTTCGGTAAGCGTTATGCTTGCTCCTGTATCTTTTGCAATTTCACGGCATTCGGCAACAAGTTCTTCTTCAGGCCACATTTTTTTAGGAGCTACAGCGCGGAAATCCATACCCATTTTTGCTGCCCCAACCATTAGTGAATTACCCATATTATTTCTGGCATCCCCCAGATAGGCAAATGAAACCTGATGCAAAGGCTTATCGCTATGTTCCATCATGGTGAGGAAGTCGGCTAATATTTGAGTTGGATGATACTCATCAGTCAAACCATTCCAAACAGGAACACCGGCATATTTTCCAAGATCCTCAACTATTGGTTGTCCGAAACCTCTGTATTCTATACCATCATACATTCTTCCCAACACTCTTGCAGTATCTTTCATCGACTCTTTTTTGCCAATTTGTGATCCTGAAGGTCCTAAATAAGTAACATTGGCTCCCTGATCGTAGGCAGCGGTTTCGAAAGCACAACGTGTTCTTGTGGAGGCCTTTTCAAATATCAAAGCAATATTTTTGCCCTTTAATGTTTGCTGCTCTGTACCAGCATATTTTGCCTTTTTAAGATCTGCAGAAAGATCCAGTAAAAATTTAATTTCCTTTGGGGTGAAATCCAATAATTTCAAAAAATTTCTATTTCTGAGGTTGAAAGCCATAACTATATGTTTTAAGCGTTAAATAATAATGAATTACACAATTTTATTGCTGGGCAAAAGTAAAAAAATTAAGCATGCGTTTTTTTATGTTTTGAGAAAACTTTTTAATGCAAAAGATGAGTTGATAGTTATGAATTATGAGTTATGAATTATGAGTTTTGAATTATGAGTTTTGAATTATGAGTTATGAGTTTTGAATTATGA
>PKTD01000261.1 GCA_002869315.1 Marinilabiliales bacterium
AAAGCGAAACAAGGGCATCCAAAGCCATTTTTTAAGATTCCAATTGCTTTTGGCAAAATCATCTGCCTCATATTCATTGTGACGTGATAATTTATTTGTGAAGATTCCTGTTAAAAATGAGATTGGGGAGTATAACAAGCCAAATGCAATTATGCCCATATAAAAACTTATATCTACAGCCCCTATTGATTTTGAAACTTCCGGATACTCGAGTGAAAAAGAAAGTAAAAATAACATTATAGCACTTTGAAATACAGAAATAACTAAGCCTTTATATATATGTTTCTTCTTATAATGGCCTACTTCATGAGCTAATACTGCTACTATTTCATCTTCACTTAAGTCATTAATCAGAGTGTCGTAAAGTACAATCATTTTTTTTGGTCCCAGACCAGAGAAATATGCATTTGCTTTTGTGCTTCTCTTACTTCCATTAATGGTGTAAATGTTTTTTAACTTAAAATTTGATTTTTCGGCAAACTCTTTAATCTTTTGCTTTAAACTGCCATCTTCTAATGGGGTTAACTTATTAAACATTGGAACAATTAAACTGGAATAAAACATTGCCATAAAAATCATAAAGGCTGTAAGACCAGAAAGCACAACAGGAACAAAGAAGTTCTCTAGACTTAACCAGGCCCAGAGTATAAATATCAATAATAGTCCACCGATTATTACTGAAATTAACCAGGATTTTAATTTATCGGTAATGAAAGTAATGGGAGTAGTTTTATTAAAGCCGTATTTATCTTCAATCACAAAAGTGGAATATACTTGAAAGGGAATAGTTATTATATCAAAGGCAAAGCCAATTATACCAAAAAATGCCAATGTTCTTAAATATAGGTTTTCGGTAATACTTCTTACAAACTCATCTAAAAATGTAAAACCTCCAAAAAATAGCATAGATAATATAATTATAAGTGAAAAAGCACTACTTATAAAACTAAATTTAGATGTTTCTCTTTCATATAATTGTGATTTTCTGT
Source organism: Marinilabiliales bacterium (assembly GCA_002869315.1). GTDB lineage: Bacteria > Bacteroidota > Bacteroidia > Bacteroidales > F082 > BM524. Next base: position 990 of record PKTD01000261.1, read on the forward strand.
ATTTATCAGTTTCATATATGCCTTCAAGTTCTTTTGGTAATTCTGCTTTTAAACTTTTTATATTAAGATAATCGAGGAATTTTTCAAAGAGGAAATCAAAAATAATGATTGCTATAATTATCCAAAATAATATAGTTTCCATAATAAAATTATTAAAGTTTGAAACATGCTAATATGAACCCATGTATTTCCTTATAAACCACTCTCCAATAAGTAAAAGTAATATTATTAATAAAAGTGTTTTAATATTGTTTAGTCCTTTATAGGTAGTTGAGTAACTTACTCTTTTGGTGGTATTTAGTTCCTTTAGATAGATATTTAAACTATCATAATTATTGATAGTAGTGAATTTACCCTGACTCTTTGCCGATAAATTATATAGCATTTTATAATTTGCCCTAAGTTGTTGAAATTCTGTATTATTTTCTGTTACAACAAATGCTCCTTTATCAGTGAATATTTCATCATTGAATTTTACTTGTGCCAAATATTTATAGTTACCTGCATCAAGACTTTGAATATTTAATGAGTAGTTTCCGTTTTTTTGTGTGAAAATAAAGTCGAATTGCTCGTTTTTTTCGTTTGTCAATTTTAGGTTAATTTCTGCATCCGTTACTGCTTCATAAGAGTCGTTATAAAATTCCGCTTGCAGTTTTATTTCACCTGGAATTATATATTCTCCTAAACTATTAACTCTTAGCCTACGCTTATCAGTTTTAATACTTAAATACTGAACTATTTTTCCCATTAAATTATCAAAATCGGAGAAATTAGTTTTTTCTTTATAAGTAAAATTTCTCCATTTCCATAGTCCTGTTCCTAAAATGAGAGCATATTTAATCTCGCTATTTTCGAAAAAATAAATCAGAGGGAAGTTTGATTTAATTCCATTTATTTTCTGCCAGGCATAAACCTTTGAATTATCTATTCCGGAGAAATTTAAAAGTGCAATATTAAGTGGGGGCAGTGCCTCAATATTCAAATTATCAATATTTTCAGTTTTAAATATTGAGAAATTGCCATTAACTGATGCAGTACTTAAATCATAGTTTCGTAAACCCGATATGATACTTGAATTTCTAAAATATGCTCTTAAAGAGTTGAGTTCTGTTTGCTTTCCAACAATTCCAAGAGTGGCTAATTTTAGTTTCTTAGCCTCTTCTAATGTTTTATGTATTCGATTGTTTATGGAGGGCAACTGATGAAGAATCATTAAATCATATTCCTTTAGCTTATCAATTTTCTCATTAGAAAATTTTATATCAACGCTATAACTCTTGAAACTTTCTAAAGACTGCTTTATAGCACTAAGGTCAGGATGAGGTGAATTAGCTAACAATAATACTTTTTGTTTCGAATCAATAATATCGATATAAACATTATCTACATTATTTTTATTGTTGTTTTCTTGTACATCACTAATAAGTTCGAATCTGTAATGTACCTTACCGGTTTCACTGGCTTTAAATGAATAATTTACATCTTTATTAAAAGAATTAGTATTGATATTAACGGTTTTACTATCAATTAATTTACCTTGTTCATATGTTCTGAGTTTTACCTCTTCACCTTTCATGCTTTTTGCAGTGAAGTTAAGTTCGAGTACAATGTTTTCATTAAGATAATTTATGCTATTATAACTGATATCGTTAATTTTTAAATCTGATAATTGAGACGTGTCTCCGGTGGCTATGGAAAAAATCCTGTATTTTTTCGTAATGGAAATATCTTCAGGTTTCAGTCCTTTATTATATATACCATCACCAATTAATATCATTGCCTCTACTTCCTTGCTAGTGTAATGCTTATTAACATATGTAAATAACTGAGAATAATCAGAATATGTGTCTTAGAAATCAACTTTCTGAAAATTTACTTCACTTCCAAATGAAAGAATCTCAATGTCGTAGTCATCTTCAAACTTATTAATTGTATTATCAATATTTAGTGTAAGATCATTTCTAATTAGATTAGAATCTTTAGAGGCAATCATCGATTGGGAGTTGTCAACTGCAATTAATAATTTTGGTTTTTGTACCTGTTTATTTGTTGACTTTACATACGGTTTAAGTAGCAGCAGACTTATTAAGCTAATTGCGATAAATCTGGAAGCAAACAATAGGTAATTATAAAACTTGCTGAGTTTATTTTTTCTATTTTTCCAATATAATATAGCAGCGTATACAAAACCAATAATCATTGGAATTGCTATTGACCAAAGAGGATAATCGATGCTAAACTGGCTAATCATATTGTTAATTGATTAAAATAAAAAACAGACCTTAAAATTAAGGTCTGCAATTATTTGTGTTTTTGAATTAAAATTAGGTGTCCATTCCACCACAAACATTAATAACTTGTCCTGAAACATATGAGGAAAGATCAGAGGCCAGAAATGCTGCCACATTTGCTACATCATCTGGTTTACCAGACCTTCTAAGTGGAATAGTCTGAATCCATGCTTCTCTTACATCTTCTTTAAGTTTATGAGTCATTTCTGTTTCTATAAAGCCTGGAGCAATTGCGTTACAACGAATATTTCGAGAGCCTAATTCCTGAGCTATGGATTTTGTAAATCCTATCATTCCTGCTTTAGAGGCTGAGTAGTTTGATTGGCCTGCATTTCCACTAACACCAACAACCGAACTCATATTAATAATACTACCAAACCTTTGTTTCATCATTTGCCTTTGAACAGCCTTTGTAAGGTTGAAAACTGATTTTAGATTAACAGTTAGTACCATATCCCAGTCTTTTTCCTGCATACGCATCAAGAGATTGTCGCGAGTGATACCAGCATTGTTTACTAGAATATCTATTGTTTCAAAATCATTAATTACGTTTTGTACTAATTTTTCACTGTCTTCAAAAGAGGCAGCATTTGAAGCATAACCTTTTGCCTTGATATTTAATGCATTGAGTTCTTCCTCAGTTTCTTTCATAAAATCATCATAATTAAGGTCGGTAAAAGCAATATTTGCTCCTTCCTGTGCAAATTTCATTGCTATTGCTTTTCCAATTCCTCTTGCTGCACCTGTAATCAAGGCAGTTTTACCTTCAAGTAAATTCATCTGTTTCTATTTATTTATTATTAAATTCCTTAAAAATGTAGTTTTTTTAATATTATTATATTCCTTTTAAACGAAGGATATTTTGGTCGCCAAATATAGTTTAAAATATTTTACTTATGGTTTTTTATAATGTAAAATAAACTTAAAATATTGATAATTAGAAACCTACGATTAAGTTAGTTTTGGTTATTTGTAAAAAAAACCAGACTAAGAATGGCACCACCATTTTCACTGTTTTTTGCCTCTATACTGCCATTATGCATTTCCATTATTAGTTTTACTGCCGCCAGTGAGAGACCTGATCCTTCTATATGTAAAATATCACCTGCTCCAAATAATTCGAAAATGCGGTTGAGTGCCAATTCAGAAAATCCAGGACCATTGTCTTGTATTTCGATTACCACCTTATTTTCACTATTTCTTACGTTAATATCCAGTGGCAAGTCTTCTCCTGCATATTTAAATGAATTTTCAATGATAAGAATAATACTCTGTCTAATGAGGTCTGCATCAGCAAAAACCAATGTATTATCATCATCTGAATTGTAGTTTATTATAAGTTTTGATTTCTTTGATTTCTCATACTTTTTTATTGCGGACTCAATAAGATGTTTTACAGAAACTGCCAGAAAATCAGGTTGATATTTTTTTATTTTTAAACTTGTTATCAATAATGCCATATCTGAAAAACGAACTAAACGTTCAGATACATCCTTTAAGTGGTCGATATATTCTGTTTGACTTTTATCTACTTTTGTATCGCTCAAAAGGTTTGTTAATCCTATTATACCATTTAAAGGTGTTCTTAACTCATGACTAATAATAGAGAGGAAATCACTTTTTGTTTTATCTAATTTTTCAAGAAGTAAGTTTGCTTTCTGTAATTGCTTAGTTCTTTCTTGAACCTCTTTTTCTAAAACGATATTTGCTTCTTTGAGTTGTTTTTTTTGTACCTGTAATTGGATTTGAGTTTTTACCCTGGCAAGTAATTCTGCTGAGTTAAAAGGTTTGGTGATATAATCCTGACCACCAATTTCAAAACCTTTTACTATACTATCCATATCAGCTTTAGCTGTAAGAAAAATAATAGGAATAGAATTAGTTTCTTTATTCTTTTTTAGGTATTTACAAACTTCATAACCATCCATATCCGGCATCATAATATCAAGAAGTATCAGGTCGAACATCTGGCTACTAGTTATTTTTAGGGCTTGTTTACCATTTTGGGCATATGCTATTTGGTAACCATTGGATGATAGAATATTGCCCAATATTTGAATATTGCGTGCAACATCGTCAACAATTAGTATTTTTCTTTGTTCACTTAGATTAATATGATTATCCGTCATTGAATATAATTTTAAGTTTTGCTAATAAATGCTCTATAGTATCTATATCGAATTTTTTAAGTGCGATGTCCATTTCTCTTGCATAATGAAGTAATTCATTAATTTCTGATTGCTCTGCAAAATACATTATCTTTTTGTTAAACTCAGCAATCTCACTTATTATTTTATTATTTGAAATTTTTATATAATCCTCAAGAAAATTTTTCTTAAACTCATTTTTAAAATCAATTTCCAATGATAAAAATTCCGAATTTGTGTCTTCCTCATATAGTTTATTATCAACTATATGATCGTTGTTTGAAATATCATCTGATATATCAATCTTGATAGAACCTTTTGTTTTAATAGTTTCAATATTAGGCAATAAAATTGTAAATGTACTTCCTTTTCCTAACTCACTTTCTAGTTTCAAACTTCCTCTCATCATTTCAATGAGTTGTTTTGTAATTGCCAATCCCAAACCTGTTCCCTTATTTTGATCCTGTGATAATATGCTGCCTTGAGAGAAGGCGGTAAATATAGTTTTTTGATCTTTTTTAGAAATTCCGGGCCCTGTATCTGATATTATGACTTCTAAATCGATTAAATTAGTATTATTTTTATTTTTTAAATAATTGAATTTTACTGTAATTACTCCCTTTTTGGTAAATTTTGTGGCATTTCCAATGAGGTTTAATAAAATTTGTCGGAGCCTAACTCCATCAATATTAATATAATCTTTAAGTTTAATGTTCTGTTCAATAATAAAATCGATTCCTTTATTTTTTAATTGTAGTTTGAATAGTTGTTTCAACTCATTAATAACTGTTGATAAGGCAATAGGTTCATAGTTTAAATTTAATTTTCCTGCCTGTATTTTAGATAAATCCAGTATATCATTAATAAGAGTAAGTAAGCTTTTGCTACTTGAATCGATAGCGTATATATAACTGCTTTTTTTAGGGTCTTCCTCAAGTCTCAATAATAATTCGGTAAAGCCAATTATGGCATTCATTGGAGTTCTTATTTCATGACTAATATTAGCAATGAATTTACTTTTTGCCTCATAAGCCGCTTCATCCTCTTTAATAGCATTTATAACCTCTTTATTTTTTTGTTTAAGTTTTTTATTACTTAGTTTCAATTCCTGTTGAGAGTCTTGAAGACTTTTTTCAGCAATTCTCCTTTTGGTAACATCTTCAACAATACCTTCTATATATTTTATACTACCATTAGAATTGCGTACCAGCCAGGCACTTTCCAGAACATACATTTCTTTACCATCAGCACCTAGCCATTTTTCTTCCCTTCCTGTAATTACTCCTTTTTCTTGTATTTCAGTTAGAAATCGCGGACGATCAAAATAACTGTCATTTACATTAATTTTCTTTATGTCTTCAAGATTTTTGTAACCAAGAGTTTTAATAAGATTTTTATTAGCAAATAATACTTCACCCTGCTGGTTTGTCTGATAAATACCAATGGTGGCATTGTCAACAATTCCTTTAAAACTCTCTCTGCTTTCAGCTAATTCGTTATTTAATTGACTCAACTTTTCTTTTTGTCGTGTTATCTCCTTATTTTTATATGCTAATATGCTATAATTCTTACGGCTGTTTTTGATGCGTGAATTCACAAAAAATATCAAAATGAATGTTATCAGAATAATAAATGAGGCAAAAATTATAAGATAGAATCTGGAAGTTTTTTCTCTTTCCAACTGTAATCTTTGAATTTCATTATTTTGTTTGAGTAACTTATTTTCTGTTTCTCTTTTTTCCGATTGATATTTTATGTTTAATTCCTCAAGATTTTTATTAGTATTTTCATCAAAAGTTAATTCTTTAAGTATTTGGTATTCTTTTAAATAGGTGTATGCCCTGTAAAAATTATTTTGCTTTGAATAAAGTTCAGAAATTGATTTAAGTGATTTTAGTTCAATGTCATTATAGTTAATCTTACGACTTAGGGATAAGGCATTCATCAAATAGAATTCTGCAGAATCTCTTTCATTTTTCTTTTTAAATATATCCCCTAAAATAAGATAGCTAATTGCTACTCTTTTTTCATCACCTACTATTAGTTTTATGTTAAGCGACTTTTTCTGATAAAACAATGCAGAGTCGAGATCATTTAGTTTGTAAAATGCCTCACCAATATTACTAAGGGCAATTGAATACAGACGCTTGTTATTAACTTGCTTTCTTAGATTTAGTGCCTTCCTGTTATATTTAATACATTTAGTAAATTCCTCATTCTTTAAAAAAATATCTCCTATATGCATTAATGCATTCATTTCGTTCAGGTAATCTTTATTATTTTTAAAATAATTATATGCCTGTTTGAAATAATCCATGGCCCTGTCGTATTTATTCCAATCCTGCATAACAACCCCTAAACTAATGTAAATGCCAGCAAGTCCATTTTCATCCTGCAGGTCTTCATAAATCTCTCTGGAATTTTGTAAAAGTCCGATTGCCTTTTCATAATCTCCCCAGGTAGTAACTACTACAGCCAGCCCTTTCAGCGATTTTGCAATCCCTGGTTTATCACCATTTTTTTCGTAATCATTTAAGGCTTCATTAAAGTACTGTTCTGCTATTTTATAACTGCTTAAGTTATATTTGTTTAAGGCAATATTATATTTTAAATCGGCCAATTCTGATTTTTCTCCACTTTTTAAATAATTATTAAGAATTAGGTTTAGTGTAGTATCGGCAGCTCTATAATTACTTAGACTGCTTTGCTTTTTCCAGATTATATTCAGCAGAGAATCAACTGCCTTTTGGTCACCCTTTGTTTTTATCAAACTTAGAGAGTAAATATCGTGGAATAGGGATTTTTGCAAATCAGACTCCGCAAATTGAACTGAAAGTCGTTTCGAATTTTTTAAAAGTTCATCAGGACTTTCTTTGTTCCCCCCCTTTTTATTATAAAGCAGGCTGTCATTGTCCTGACCTAAAGCATTAGTTATAAGGAGTATAGTTAAAACAATACTGAAAATGAATTTCAATAATAAAGAGTAGTTTAATATTTTATTATAAATATTATTCATCCTTAAACAGTCCGCCTAGTTTCTCTTCAAATTCGTTGAGGTAGTTTTCTATACCTTCAATATCAAAATGTTCTATTAAAACAGATAATTCATTTGAATATGCCAAAAGACTTTTATCATCAAGTTTTAAGGCAAGTTCATATACGCTTTTCCGGAACAACTTAAAATTATCAAACAAATTTGTTGATTTGGCCTTTTTAAATTCATTATTATAAATATTATATAATGAACTTTTAACTTCCTTATTTACTTTAAGATCCTTTAATGAATATCCAAATAAATTATTTGATTTTTTATTTTTTGTATTGAAATTTTCCTGGTTTTTTAATGGGTCTTTCGATTCTTTGTTCATGTACAGAATATCTGGTGTTAAAACCTCAATATCTTTGAAAGTTAATTTAAAGCAACTTCCTTTTCCAACAATACTGCTAAGTTCAATGCTTCCATCAAGAACTTCCACTAATTTCCCAACAATGGCAAGTCCGAGACCAGTCCCCTCATTATATTTGGAGGATTTCATTTGATAAAATGGTTTAAATATATTTTTCTGTTCTTCTGGTGGTATACCAATTCCATTATCCTTAATTTCTATTAAAATATCAGTTTTGCCAACTCTTTTATTTTTTGCATGGAAACTTATA
>PKTD01000138.1 GCA_002869315.1 Marinilabiliales bacterium
AGGTTCGTCTTCAATTGGTAAGGTAAAGAGATTATAATGCATTGGTAGTCTGATACTATTAAACCCACAGTCTGCAAGCGAGTCGATATCGGCACGGGTAACATGATTGGCAAGCCAAGCATCATAAAATTCATTGGTTTTTTCTTCACCCATAAGGGCGATGAGTCGGTTTCTAAACTCATGCTGAGTATCGGCAACCTCACTGGATTGCATCATGTAACCTTCCTGCAGCATCCAGCCACCTAATCCCATTCCTCGGAGAATTATCTCTTCCCCATCCTGATTTACAATTTTCTTACCCTGAGTTCGCAAACCCTGGGCATTTGCTGGAATTATCGATAGCAATAACAATATTATGAATAGTTGTTTTATTATTATCTTCATTATTTTTTTTAATTTATTAAAGTTATATTGAGTATTAGAAACTCTATTAATATTTACAATAAATAAGTTATACCGACAAACTCAATTGCCGGCATAACTTAATTTAACCAAATCAAATATTTCATGAGAGATTTCACAATAAAGGAGTGCACTTTTTTTGAAATATATCGAAAGAAATTTCTTTATTTTTTTTTAATCGACTTTAACCATGGTAACATTATCGATAGTTATTCCACCTTCACCTAGTCCAAAGCCTCCACACCTGATAACAACGTAATAATTACCTGCATCAAGAGATACACTTCCATCTGTACCCTGACAGGACACCTCAGACATAGGACCTGAGTAGTTACTATTTTCTGCACCACAGTCCCATGCATTGAATGAAAGTACTTTTTGAGCATCATTATCTTCATTATAATCCAGACCTTCGGTAGGTTCTCCTTTTCCAACCCAAACTTCAAACCAACTTTCTTCAAGAACCCCAGTGGTAATATCTAAATCCAATTGATATGTACCTGCCTCAACAGCAACCATTTGGTTTATTCCAACATGTGCTTCAGACCCCCAACTTCCTGGAGGAACATCTTCAATTTCATCAAAATTAGCAACTCCATCAGCAATTGTAACAACACCATTATTGGCAGCGTTATGCTGGATGATAGTCCACTCTGAATCATCATCAAATTCACCATTTAGAATATAGTTAGCAGCTTCAGGATCTTTAATGAGAACCTCTTTAGAATGCTCTGCTGAGCCTTCATTACTGGACGCGGTTAATGTTACTGTAAAGAGTCCTCCTTCGGTGAAAATATAACTAGGCTCAAATTCGGTTGAAGTTCCCATACCATCTCCAAAATTCCAGGAGTATGTTGTTGCATTTTTTGAATAATTCCTAAATACAACTTCCATTTCATTCGTTTCACTAATCTGATATTGAAAACTGGCTATTGGAATTGCCGGTTCAGAGTAATCTTTTTTACATGATGAGAGGCTAACAATAGAAACCCCTGCAATTAGTATCCAAATTTTAAATATATTTTTCATATTAATAGTTTAACAGATTTTAAAATATTATTCTGATTATCTTAGCCTAAGTGCCAAAGATTAAATACCTCCACCATATTCAGTATTCTGTTCCAGAAGTGTATTATCAAGTTCCAGAAGAGGAATAGGTAAAACTTCATGCTTACCTTTAACAAAACCTTTAAAGGCAAGTGCATCCGCTGCATCGCCCCATCTTATAAGGTCGAACCAACGATGTCCTTCTCCCACTAATTCCATTCTTCTCTCAAATTTTATTGCATCCATTGTAACGGGAACAGAAGCAAGTCCAACTCGGTTACGTACAGCATCAAGTAGTGCTTGAGCCCTACCTTGGTTGATTCCTCCCATAATCAAAGCTTCTGCTTCTAAGAGATAAGTATCTGCAAGTCTGATGTCATACATATCCTGCTCAAAGTTTCCAAAATCAACACCACCGGTACTGGCATCACTTTGTAAGGGTAGAAATTTACCTAGGAAAAATCCAGTATTCATAAATCCTTTTTCATATTCAACTTTTCCCTCATCTTCCAATAACTGAAGATTGACTATTGATTTATTATATCTTGGATCACCATTCATAACTGATTCCAGTTCTGGTGTAACAACAAAGAAACTCCATCCTGAAAAATAATCAGGAGCAGTAGTATCAAGTCTGTTGTAATTTCTTGGTCCTGACATTGTATTTAACCAGTTACCTTCTGCGCAAGCAATACAACCCCAATCATCCCAGTTTTTTTTGCTGGTTGCTTTAACTGAGAAGATACTTTCAGAATTTCCTTTATTTTCAAATACCCACAGGTCATCAAAATTTGATAATAACTTATTTCCATACTGGCTCGTTCCACCCGGCTCACCGTTTACATCCTGAAATAACTGAGCAGCCATCGCATAGTCACCTCTGTTAAGGTATACCTTTGCCAATAGTGCTTTAGCAGCAGCTACTGTTGCTCTACCATCCTGACTGGCAACAGGGACTGCAACAGGAAGTCCATCGATTGCTATTGTCAAATCTTCTATAATCAAATTAAAAACATCAGCTGGTGGAGCTTGAGTAACCTCATATATCTCATTTCCTGATATAGGGTTTTCAAATAATGGAATATTTTCGAACCACCTAACAAGGTCAAAATAAAAATATGCCCTTAAAAATTTTGATTCTGCCATATAACGTTTTCTCAGATCGTCTTCCATTGGTATATCAGGTAATTTTGATATAAGAACATTTGCTCTGAAAACACCGCTAAATCCTCTTGCCCAAAGGTCGATATGAGGACCAACAGCAGGATCCAAACTATAGTCCGACCATGCTTGTATGTTAACCTGGTCAGTGGGCCCTCCACCACCTGCATAATGATCATCAACTGCTGCTAATGAAGCAGTAAATTTATTAATGTAGCCATTAGATGTTCCACCTATCTGGTCATAAATTGCCACAAGTCCTTCAAATGCATCATCCGCATTTTGATAGAAGTTTTCTTCAAGCTGACTACCTTTTGGCTCAACATCCAAAAAGCTTTTGCTACATGCACCAAGTACAATGCTAATGGCAAAAATCAGTGTGTATATATAATATTTAGTTTTCATATCTTATTAATCTTTTTGGTTTATAAATTTAAACTTACACCTATCATAAATGATTTAGCTTGCGGATAATATCCTTTATCAATACTCATTATACCACCTCCAATTTCAGGATCATAGCCAGTATAATTAGTAATTGTAATAAGATTTTCAGCAGTTACATAAACTCTTAGTTTCTCTATTTTAACTGCTTTTAGGAGCTTCGAAGGAAGTGTATATCCCACCTGAATTGTCTTAAACCTGAAATAGTTTCCTTTTTCAAGATAGAAGGATGATGGATAAGAAAAGTTATGATTTGGATCTCCATAAACTAATCGTGGATAATCATTTGATGTGCCTTCACCTGTCCATCGGTCCATAGCCTCAATGGGATAGTTTGCATTTGCAATATCAAGCCTTCTTAGGCCTTGAAAGATCATATTACCGGCTACACCTTGCGCAAATACTAATAAGTCGAAGTTTTTGTAACTGGCATTAAGTGTAATACCATATGTCCATGCTGGAGTAGGGTTGCCTATAAAAGTTCGATCATCTTCAGTAATCACACCATCATCATTAATGTCGGCCCAAATAAAATCTCCAGGTTGTGCATTCGGCTGTATTAGGTCCCCTCGTGAGTCAACATGAGAATAAATATCATCCTGATTCTGGAAAACCCCTAATATTTCAAAGCCATAGAATGAATTCATAGGCTGTCCAACCTGTGTTCTTGTAATATTATAAGAACTTGCCTGGAACCATCCTCCACCTCCAAGGAAGTCAACACCTGCGCCAAGATATGTAACTTCGTTTTGGAGATATGAAACATTTCCATTAACTCCTAATTCCAATCCATTAAAATTTTCACGATATCCTAGTTCCAGTTCAACACCACGGTTGGCAACAGATGCAACATTTGCTGCTGGATTGCCAATGGCACCTACATATGCCGGAATTCTTGGATACATCAAAATATCAGTTGACTTTTTATTGAACCAGTCGAAAGTTAAAGATATTCTATCAAAAAACCTTGATTCAAAACCAACATTAATTTGTGTGGTTTCTTCCCATCGTAAATCAGGATTTGATGGAGCATTAGGACTAACTCCATTATAATAATCACCGGATGTTCCAAAAGGATAATCTCTGCCACCACCAACAGTGGACAGATAGGCAAAGTTTCCAATATTATCATTTCCTACAACTCCGTATCCACCTCTTATTTTCACGAAGTTAACAACATTATTAACTGGCCAGAAGTTTTCCTGAGAAACTATCCATCCAGCAGATGCTGAAGGGAAAAACCCAAATCTGTTATTTGAACCAAATCGGGAAGATCCATCTCTTCTAAAAACTGCGGTAAGTAAATATTTGCCATCGTAATTATAATTAATACGAGAGAAAAGTGAGAGCACTTTATGCACAGTACCTTCACCACCACCAGCAGTTATTTGGTCGGTTGGCACACTCCAGTTCATAGAAGCTTCGTCAAATGATGTAGCTGGTATATCCCATTTCGTAACATTAACATTTACAGACCAATCATCCTGATAGGCACCATGTCCTAACAGAACTTCAAAATCATGTTTATTAATTTTATTGGCGTAGGATATAGTATTTTCAACATTGAAATTAAACCCTCTGTTGCTACCTCTACTAAATGAATTTTTGGAGTTTATGGTAGTAGAATTCAGGTACGATACAGGAGTAAAAGATTCGTAGCCCCAAAATGCAATTTTAGAACCTACGGTAGACCTTATCTTCAAACCTTTAATGATTTTAATTTCAGCATATACATTGCCTACAAAATCATCACTCCACCCATAATTACCTAATCTCGTTTGTATATATGCTAAAGGATTAGCCATTTCCTGTCCTACCCATTTTGAGATACCATAAGGATTTCCATTGGCATCCCTAATAATATCAGGCTGATTTGAATAAGGAGCTGTGTTTAGCACATCAGGATCTGTAACTATAACGGGCGTTATAGGATCAAGATTAATGGCAGAACTTAAAGGTCCTCCAAATTCACTATTTGTATTTCCCAGTCCAACCGATTTCTGATGTGAATAACCTACATTTTCACCAAACGTCAACCATTTAGTTACCTTATGTTCAGAATTAATTCTTACATTAAATCTCTCGTAGTTTGAGATATCAGTTGCTACAATACCTTCCTGATTCCAATATCCGAATGAAGTATAAAAAGTACTGATGTCATTACCACCACTTATGCTCAGTTCATGATTCTGACGTTTAGCTGCCTGATTAAAAATTTCACTTTGCCAGTCGGTACCAACTCCATAGTTTGATGGATCATCAAAAAGTGGATTTTGTCCTCCATTTATATAGGACTCATTGTTTAACTCTACATATTGCTGGGCATTTGTTAGATTTAGTTTTTTCGCAGGAGAAGATGTACCATAAAAACCATTGTAAGTAACTTTTAATTCACCCGAAGTACCTTTTTTAGTGGTAATTAAAATTACACCTGCCGCAGCTCGGGCACCATAAATGGCTTGTGAGGATGCATCTTTAAGCACCTCTATAGAAGCAATATCTGATTGGCTTAAATAACCAATACCACCTTTATCAACAACAACACCATCAACAACCCACAGAGGCTCATTTGCGCCGTCATTAAGAGAGGTTATACCACGAACTCTAACAGTAGCACTTGAACCCGGTTGTCCGGAATTTGCAGCAACCACTACACCGGAAGTTCTTCCCTGCAGTGCATCATCCACTCGCAATATTGGAACTTCTTCCAGTTCACTGGCCTTTATGCTACTAATAGCGCCGGTTACAACGCTTTTTCTCTGTGAACCGTATCCTACGATAACGATTTCATCTAGTTTGTTAGTGTCTTCATCTAATGAAATGATAAGGTTAGTATCGTCACCAACTACAATTTCTTTACTAATAAAACCAATAAATGAGATAATCAAAACATCACCTTTTTTGGCCTCAATTGAGAATTCACCGTCGATGTTTGCCACTGTACCCGTTTCGGTTCCCTTTACCATGACATTGGCACCGGGCAAACCCAATCCTGTTTTTGATTCAACTATTTTACCGCTAATAGAAACCTGGGCCATTGCCAAATTGGTTGTGACCAGAAATGCCAAAGCAAGTAATAATTTCAATCCGGAATTTTTTGAATAATAAATAAATTTTGCCTTCATAAGATCTTTTTAGAGAATTAATTTGCTCTTATTTTTATTTAAAGTTTAAGATTTCTACTCGATAAATATGGTTCATTTATAAACTCTATAACAAAGAAAGTATATTGTTTACCGTTTATTTAATAACACATCACATCAAAAACTTATCATTAATATTTTCATAACACATCAAAAACACTGTTAAATTAACTAATTGTCTTATATTGCAATACTTTTAGATTATACAAAACTTACATATTATAATTTATCAATTACACATATGAGAAACATTATCATACCACTTTTCATACTAATCCTGATAGTTAATTATGCAATGGCTCAACCAAAAGAAGAGATAAAACTTCGTAGTATGCCACTATTAAACAGGTTCGAATCGAGTGAATATGGCGGAGGTATTCAAAATTGGTCATTTGATCAGGATTCGTCTGGATTTTTGTATGTGGCAAATAATGAAGGCCTTCTGGAGTTTGATGGTAATAGATGGACTAGATACAATGTTCCTAATTGCACAAAAGTAAGAGCGGTACTTGTTGACGATGAAAATAGAATATTTGTGGGCGGACAAGGCCAGATTGGTTATTATAAAATGACAGAAACAGGGCTAAAGTTCCATTCCTTGATAGAACAATTACCTGGCGAATCTCAAAATATTTCAGAAGTATGGAAAATAATTCAATTCCAGGATAATTTATATTTTGTAACCGAAAGTCAGTTATTAGTATACGATAATACCAGTCTAAAAACGGTTAATGTGCCCTGATTTATGAGGTTGGCCTTTTTAATTGATGATAGGTTTTTATTCCAAATTTATGGTGAAGGAATGTTTGAAATTGTAAATGATAAATTTATACATATCAGTGGCACTAAGAATATTCCAGATGTTGTATCAGTTGTTCCCTCCAGTGATGACAACTTCTATTATTTTTGCAGTAAGGGAGAAGTATTCAAGGGTAATCCTTCTAAGAGAGTAGTTAAAATAGAAATGCCTGAATTTATAGGATTAATAAATCAGGTTATACCTCTAAGTGATGGGACATTGGCAGCCGGAACTCAGAATAATGGGCTTTTTATACTCGATAAAGAGTTAAATATAATTAAGCACTTTACAAAAAACGAAGGATTATCTGACCGAACAGTAAAAGCTCTTTATGAAGATGATTGTCATAATTTATGGGTAGCACTCAATAATGGCATTGATTATTTAGAATTAAGTCTGCCATTAACCTTAATAAACGATGATGTGGGTTTAGAAGGGACTGGCTATGCAGCACAAGCTTTTAAAAATGACGTCTATCTAGGAACTAACAACGGATTATTTATCCAAGAGGATGAATACAGTGAGTTAGCAAAAACATATTATAAACTATTACCAGGAAGTGAAGGTCAGGTATATAATTTCTCAGTTGTTGGTGATGAGTTATTATTAAACCACAATAGAGGGTCATTTCAAATAACTAATAATAAACTAATTCAGTTTCACGACATTGGGAGTTGGGAATTTATTGAAACAGGAAATCCTGATGTTATAATAGGTGGAAACTATCAGGGAATGTCATTTTTCAATAAAAAGAATAATACTTGGTTTAAATCGGGTAGTATTCCCGACTTCACTGAATCTTCAAGAATATTGGAATATGAGAATGATAGCACATTATGGATGACACATGGATCAAAAGGAGCCTATAGACTTATACTCGATGAGAATTTAAATCTTAAAAGGAAAATTGAGCATTTTGGAATAGCAGATGGATTCCCCTCAAACCTTATGATTACTGTATATTCACTAAATGGAAAGTTAATTTTTACATCGGAAAGGGGTATTTTTAACTTCAATAATGGATCAAACTCTTTTGTTCCAAATGAATTCTTTAACAAATGGCTGGGCAAGAATCATGTTAGTGCAATTGCATCAGGCTCAAATAATGTGTTTTATATTCAAGACCAGAAGTTTGGCAGACTTTCTCAGGAAAATTTTGGCACATATAAAATTCAAACAAACCTTTTCAGGCATATTAACGAATTCATTAATGATGACCTCCCAAATATTTCAATTATTGACGACAATAATGTTCTAATTGGTGCAAAGGAGGGGTTTATCCTTTACAAACCAAACAAGAAGTATTTCATAAGGAAAGATTTTAATGTAATATTAAAAAGTGTGGAAATTCAGGCCTCATCCGATTCTATAAAAAAATACAATCCTACATATATTGAAAACTCAAAATTTCAGAAACAACAGTCATTCACTTTTAACTATGCTGCTCCATATTTTGATGGTTATCAATATGTTCAATATTCATACCGATTATTACCTCTTGAAGCCCAATGGTCGAACTGGAGTAATTCTGCCAGCAAGGAATATACCTATCTTCCTGCTGGAGATTATAGATTTGAAGTTAAGGCAATAAACATATATGGCAAGGAAAGCCCAGTAAAAACTTTATCATTTATAGTAGTTAATCCATGGTATATATCAAATTATGCAATAGCATTTTATATTATCATTATTTTTATTGTAATTGCCCTTATCTTAATATTTCAGAAAAAGAAATATGTTGAAGAGAACATTCAAATTAGTAAGAAATCAGAAAAAGCATTAAAAATTAAAAGTGAAGAGATAAATCAACTTTCTCTTAATTCTAAAATGGAAATCGACAGACTAAATAACGAAAAACTGAGAAGTGAACTTAACCTAAAAAACGATCAGCTTACAACAATCACCCTGCATCATATGAATACTAATGAATTCATCCAGGACATTAGAAAAAAAATTGATTTATTTATTAATC
>PKTD01000305.1 GCA_002869315.1 Marinilabiliales bacterium
AATAATATGGTAGTAAGCGTCGTTTCAGGTACAAAGACAGCAAGTTGGACATTCACCAATGAGCAAATGATACAGGGGTCTACACTAATTTTGACTAATGATAATGGTCAGTGGGACACTGTTAACAGTATTCTAAATGATTTAACGGAATTCACTGCCACTGTTACCGGTGAAACCAGTGAAGATGACGTTCAGTTTACTTACCAGTTAGAGATAAAGGTAAGAGTAACTGCAAATCCATTATAAGATTAATTAAAATAAAAAAAACGGCCTTACATAAAATGTGAGGCCGTTTTTTTTTGCTTTACTTTAAAGGAACTTTTTCAGTTCAATAAGGTCATTAATTTCGAAAGTACAGCCATTGCTATTTTCTATTTTTTGAGGATTAAAATATACCTGATCTAACCCTACATTTTGTGCGCCCACAATATCAACTTCATAATCATCACCTATCATAAGGCTTTCGCCTGAATTTGCATTGGTTTTGTGGAGGGCGTATTTAAAAATTCTCAAATCTGGTTTCTTAACCCCCGCTTCTTCTGATGTAATTACATTTTGAAAATACTTATCCATGCCGGATGACTTTAATTTTACAGCCTGTACTTCACTGAATCCGTTGGTAATGATATGCAGATTATATTTATCATGCAGATATTCCAAAATCTCGATGGAGTTTGGAAACAGGTTTACTAGTTTCGGACTAATGGTGGTATAATCTTCACCTATATTTTCTGCCAGTTGTTTATTGCTTACTCCAAACTCCTGAAGAGTTAGATGAAATCTTTTGCCCTTTAATACTTCTTTGCTTATTTCTCCTATACGATATAAATTCCAAAGTTTTTCATTGTGAAAAGTATAAGCATCATGGAACTCCTTCCCTGATTTTAAACCTATATCATATAAGTTATATTTTTTAAAAATGATTTCAAAGGCTTCCAAAGCACTTGTTTCAAAGTCCCATAAAGTCCTGTCGAGGTCAAAAAATATATGTTTGTATTTTGAGTGCATATTATAAAACTCCTAGCTTACTTACCGAAGTTTTTTAATTGTTCTTCAATAACAGAAATTCTTGCTTCTGCATCAGCCTTTTTTTGTTTCTCCTTGTCTACAACTGCTGCAGGAGCATTATTTACAAATCGTTCATTTGATAGTTTTTTGCTTACTGAAATTAAAAAACCATTGGTATATTTAAGTTCTTCTTCCAGTTTTGCGATCTCTGCCTCCACATCTATAGACGAACTAAGAGGAATATAAAATTCCTGTGAACCCACTATAAAACTCATTGAGCCTTCAGGTTTCTCTTCAACCTTTTCAATGGTTTCTATATTTCCTATTTTTTGAACCAATGGATAAAAACTGAATTCAGTTTCATCATTATTCTTTGCAAACAGTTTCAGACTTTCTTTTTGTGGTATGTTTTTCTCCCTCCGTATTGTTCTAATACCACCAATTATCTTCTCGGCTAAACCGAATTCATTAATAATACTTTCATTAAAGTTAACTGAAGTTGGTATAGATGATATGATTATGTCATCACCTTCCTGGCGTTCTTTTAAAAGGTGCCAAATTTCCTCTGTAATAAATGGAGCAAATGGATGCAATACTTGCATTAATCTCTCGAATATGTCAAGGGTTTTTTCATAAGTAAACTTATCAATTGGCTTTTGGTAGGGAGGTTTTACGATTTCCAGGTACCAACTGCAGAAATCGTCCCAAATCAATTTATAGGTCGACATTAGGGCCTCAGATATTCTATAGTCATCGAAACTCTTTTCGATCTGACTTAAAGTTTGATTGAATTTTTCTTCGAACCAGTTTATGCCTAGTTTATTGCTTTCAGGAGTTTCAATATTGTTATCAACTTCCCATCCTTTTACCAATCGAAGTGCATTCCAAATTTTATTTGAAAAATTTCTTCCCTGCTCCACTAATGATTCATCGAAAGGAAGGTCGTTACCAGCTGGAGATGTCAATAGCATTCCAACACGCACACCATCTGCACCAAAATCTTTAATCAAATCAAGTGGATCCGGTGAATTGCCAATGGATTTTGACATCTTACGGCCTATTTTATCCCTTACAATACCTGTGAAATATACATTTTTGAACGGTATTTCATCACGATATTCGTTGCCTGCCATAATCATCCTGGCCACCCAGAAAAATATAATTTCAGGAGCCGTAATCAAATCGTTTGTCGGGTAGTAATATTTAATATCTTCATTTTCAGGAAACCTGATTCCATCGAAAACACTAATAGGCCATAACCATGATGAGAACCATGTATCCAACACATCCTCATCTTGTTTAATTTCATTAGTTTTAATATCCTTTAGGCCGAATTCAGTTTTTGCCTTTTCCAATGCTTCTTCAGGATTTTTAGCCACCAGCATCTCGCCATTAGGCAAATAGTATACCGGGATGCGTTGTCCCCACCAAAGTTGACGGGAAATATTCCAATCGCGTACATTCTCCATCCAGTGGCGGTAAGTATTTTTAAATTTCTCAGGATGAAATTGTATAGTATTGTCTTCCACAACTTTCAATGCCTTTTTGGCAAGCTCAGGCATCTTTAAAAACCACTGTAAACTCAATTTAGGTTCAATAACTTCATCAGTACGTTCTGAAAACCCTATTTTGTTTACATAGTCCTCAATTTTATTTAGATTACCAGCCTTTTTCAGGTCTTCGATAATTTCTTTTCTTACGTCAAACCTGTCTTTACCAATATATAACTGAGCGGCATCACCCATAGTACCATCGTCATTAAATATGTCGATAGACTTAAGTTTATATTTTAAACCTATTTCATAATCATGAATATCGTGAGCAGGAGTAATTTTTAATGCTCCCGTACCAAATTCCATATCCACATAATCATCCTGGATAATTGGCACTGCACGATTAACAAGAGGTACTATTACATTCTTGCCATGGAATTTTTTAAACCTGGGATCATTAGGATGTCCACAAACGGCCGTATCTACCAAAATTGTCTCAGGGCGGGTAGTAGCAATGGTTATAAACTCATCCTCACCTTCTACCTGATAATTTAAATAGTATAATTTAGATTGTATTTCCTTGTGAATTACCTCCTCATCGGAAACTGCTGTTTTGGCTTTTGGATCCCAGTTTACCATACGGATACCTCTGTAAATCAAGCCTTTTTCGTAAAGATCGATAAATACCTGTATAACAGATTCGTAAAGAGCGTCATCCATGGTAAAACGAGTACGATCCCAATCGCAGGAAGCACCAAGTTTTTTAAGTTGTTCGAGGATAATGCCACCGTGTTTTTCTTTCCATTCCCATGCATGTTCAAGGAATTCTTCTCTGCTAAGATCTTTTTTATTTATCCCTTCATCGCGCAGTTTGGCAACAACCTTTGACTCAGTAGCAATTGAGGCATGGTCTGTGCCCGGCACCCAGCATGCATTTTTGCCTTGCATTCTTGCCCTTCTTACCAGAACATCCTGTATAGTATTATTAAGCATATGACCCATATGTAAAACTCCTGTTACATTTGGTGGAGGTATTACAATTGTATAAGGCTCTCTTTCATCTGGTTCTGAGTGGAAGTATTTGTTTTCCATCCAATATGAATACCACTTTTTCTCAATGTCTACCGGGTTGTATTTGCTGGCAATCTCCATATTATTTCAAATAATTTTAAGGCTGCAAAAATAGAAAAATATCGCGAGCAATATTACAATCTTAAACTTTGTGAATTTTAATATATGACAGCATGAATACGATGATAAATTTATATACCATATCCCGTAATTCCATAATCATCAATCCTTAAGTTTAAAATATTAACTGCTATTTAAATTGTTGATAAACTATGCTTAAAGCTTATAAGAAATTATTGTCTAGCTCGTAAAATTATCTATTTTTGTCAGCCACGTGAATATTTATGTATAACGAAAATCAATAATTATGTTTAAAGGTCATCCTAAAGGACTATGGGTCTTTTTATTTGCAAACATGGGTGAGCGATTCGGGTAT
The DNA here is from genome assembly GCA_002869315.1 of Marinilabiliales bacterium. Lineage (GTDB taxonomy): Bacteria > Bacteroidota > Bacteroidia > Bacteroidales > F082 > BM524. The sequence goes on from PKTD01000305.1 coordinate 4,009, forward strand.
TATACTATGCTTGCAATATTTGTATTGTTTCTGCAGGCAAAATTTGGTATGAATGCTACGGAAGCTGGTCAGGTTTATGGTTATTTCTTGTTTGGTATTTATTTTATTCCACTTCTTGGAGGTTATTTAGCCGATAAAGTGCTGGGATTTAATACAACCATTTTATTGGGAATATTATTAATGATTGGAGGGTATTTTATGCTCGCCCAACCCGGATTTGGAATCTATATGGTTTATGGCGCATTAGCCATTATTTCTGTAGGTACCGGATTTTTTAAAGGGAATTTACAAGCCCTGGTTGGTAAACTTTATGACGATGCAAACATCAATAAATATAGAGATGCTGCATTTAGTGTTTTCTATATGGGTATCAATGTTGGTGCATTCTTCGCTCCTTCAGCTGCAAATGCCATGAGTAATTGGTTTATGGGCAGTAAAGGTCTAAGTTATAATGCAAACATACCTGCCTTGGCAAACCAATTTGTAAATTCAGGAACTGTTGAAAATACTGAAGCTTATAAAGAGTTGGCAATGTCAAACATTGTAGAAGGTGGTGGATATCAGTTTACTGATCTTGCAACCTATAGCCAGGATTATATAGAGGCTTTGAGTGCATCTTATAATTGGGGATTTGGAATTGCAGCAGTAAGTATCACAATGTCATTGTTAATTTATATTGCATTTAGAGGCACTTATAAGCATGTAATCGGAAGCCCTAAACAGTTAAAGAAAGAAGCTGCAGAATTAGAAGCTGCTAACAAAAGCACGGTTATTAAACTTACTCCTCAACAAACTCGTAAGAGATTAGTTGCTTTAGGTTTGCTTTTCCTTGTGAACATTTTCTTCTGGATGGCATTTCATCAAAATGGATTTACTTTAACAATATTTGCCAGAGACTATACGGTAACAGAAGTTGGCAGGATAACTTATATTTTATTTGATCTTAAAGCATTATTACCAATAATTGCTGCCATAATAGGACTGGTGCTTGTATTAGGCAAAAGCAATACAAGTTTCCTTAAAATGATTGGAGGTGGTCTCATTGTTGCTGGTATTACGGTGGCATATTATTCTATTTCTTCATTTAGTGATATTATGCCTATTTCTCCAATGTTGTTCCAGCATTTTAATCCTATTTTCATTGTTTTTGTAACTCCTATAATAATCGCGATATTTACTTATTTAAATAAGAAAGGTAAGGAGCCAAGTTCTCCAAGAAAGATTGGAATAGGACTTTTAATTGCCGGTGTGAGTTTTATGGTTATGGTATATGTAGCATATGGCATGGGTGTAGCTGGTGAGTTTAAATCAGGTGCGCTGGCAGATGCTATGCGTGTTACTCCTTATTGGCTGGTAGCAACATATTTTATGCTTACTATTTCTGAATTATTCTACAGCCCAATTGGTATTTCATTTGTGTCGAAAGTAGCTCCTCCAAGTCTCTCAGGACTTATGCAGGGTGGCTGGTTAGGCTCTACTGCTATTGGTAATCTCTTAGCAGGATTGATTGGACCATTCTGGGATAAATGGGAGATGTGGCAGTTCTTCTTACTACTTGTAAGTATGCTGGTAATATCTTCTATTTTTGTATTCTCTATTATTAAAATATTAGAGACAGCAACCGAAGAATAAAAAGAAAAAAATACTTTTGCAGGGCGTTAAAATTCTTTTTAGAGTTTTAACGCCTTTGCTTTTTAATAAAAACTAATATTTTGACTACAGATAAATCTATATATCCCTGGGGGCATCACAGGCCCTATAATTCTTACGCTCAGTATTTTGAAAGGACCTTTGGGGAAAGAGTTCAGAAAACAACAATAGATGCAGGTTTTACATGTCCTAACCGCGACGGAACAGTTGCTCGTGGTGGTTGTACTTACTGTAATAATAATGCTTTTAACCCATCATACAATGATGCAAAAAAACCTGTTGAAGTCCAGATAAAAGAAGGTATTGAATTTCATGCCAACAGATATCGCCGGGCGAAAAAATTTCTGGCCTATTTTCAGGCTTATTCAAATACTTATGCTCCCCTTGAGGAACTTAAACAGATATATGGCCCCGCTCTGGAAACTGATGGTGTTATAGGCCTGGTTATTGGCACTCGCAGCGATTGTATGGATGAGGAAAAACTTAAGTACTTTGCTGATATACAAAAGACCCATTACGTAATTATTGAATACGGTATTGAAAGTACCTATAACAAAACTCTGGAAAGGATAAATCGCGGCCATGACTTTCAAAATGTTGTTGATATGTTGCATCTCACAAAGGAATATGGTATAAAAACAGGCGGGCATATGATATTCGGACTGCCAGGGGAAAGCCGCCAGGAGATGCTGGATCAGGTTTATACTTTAAATGAACTACCGCTTGATAATATAAAGTTTCATCAGTTACAGATAATTAAGGGTACTCATATGGCAAAAGAATTTAAGGAGGCACCCCAAAATTTTAATCTTTTTGGAATGGAGGAGTATATTGATTTTGTAGTTAGATTTCTGGAAAAACTTAATCCAAATTTTGTGGTTGAACGATTTGCCGGAGAAGTACCTCCAAGATTTCTTGTTAGTGAAGGCTGGGGAAAGATACGCTACGATCAAATTAGTAATGCCATAGAGAAAAAGCTGATTGCAGAAAATACGTGGCAAGGAAGACTTTTTCAATGATGAGTTCTTCGAGTAAGGGAGTTCTAAAGTATATCAGTGCATAAATTGAGTGTCATTTCAACGACTTTCCGCAATGAAATGAAGGACAGTCGGAGAAATTTCCAAAATTATATCATATAAATATGCTAATTCCTATTTCAACACAGTGATCGTGCCCTCAAGAACTTTGTCTTTGTCGAGCATGCTAGTATATTTAATTTTGTACACATAGGTTCCTGTTGGAACATACTCTCCATTATACTTGCCATCCCATTGGTCTTCTATGTTGTCGGATTCAAATATAATTTCTCCCCAACGTGAAAATATTTGGAGATTAAACTTTTTAAGACCTATACCTTTAATCTCAAACAAATCATTAAAACCATCACCATTTGGTGAGAAGGCGGAAGGAGCATAAACTACAAAATCAGGGTGAACAATAACCATTTTTTCAGTATTATCTTCACAACCATTATCTGTAATAATATCAAGTGTTACAGTATATTCTCCTGCTTCAGTATAAACATGCGATGGAGAGTTTTGAGTTGATCCACAACTTCCATCTCCAAAGTTCCAGTCATAAGACAATACATCTACACTATTAGAGGAATCGGCAAAGACTATCGTAGCTTCATCATCCTCCAAAATAGATTCTGGTGGAATTGCCTCAAAGTCGGCAGTTGGAGTTTCGTATACTTCAATATATGCATTTTCTGTTTTCGAATTGCCACATAATCCTTCATTATTAACAATTAAACTAATGTCGTATAAACCTGGCTCGTTATAAGTAATGCTTGTGGTTTCAGAACTTGCTGTGCTTCCATTTCCCAGATCCCATTCGTAAGTAACATTATCAGTAGTATTTGTAGAGTTTGAAGTGAACTCAACTGTTAAAGGATTACAACCTGAAATTATATCTGAACTAAAATCAGAAACAGGACTTTTTACAACATCAAGATCAAGTGAGAATGGTTCTGCAGGACAACCATCTTCAGTAACTGTTAATGTAATTATCTTATTTCCTTCTAAATCCCATTGTAAATCATAAGGTCCTGCACCAGAGCCAGAGTTTACAAAAGCACCACCGAAATCCCAGTCGTATATTGCTGTGCCTCCTGCATTTCCTGAATAGTTAACCATAAACGGTTCATTTTCGCAAACAAGATTGTCCTGTATGTCAAATGTTGAGAAAAGTTCAGGTTTTACAGTAATTGTTTGAGTAAGTGTTGCAGGGCAGTCAAATCCCAAAACATTACCCACAAGTGTATATGTCGTTGTTTCTTGTGGTGACACATTAATTATGGCATTATTTTCCTGACCTAATAAACTATTGTCAGGAGGATCAGCTGTCCATGTGAGGTCATTGGCCGTACCTTGTGCTTCTATACTTACTACATCACCATAACACAGAAAGTCGCTTGATGCTGCTAAAGTAATATCCGGTACAGGATCAACCTGTAATATCATATCGGCTGTATTTACACAGCCATTTAAATCTGTTACTTCAACTGTATAAGTGTAATCTACCTGTTGATCAGGAGTCACAATTGGATTATAAATATCTTCCTGGCCGCTAAGTGAAGGGTCAGCCGGACTGGATATCCAGTAATATGTATCACCACCTGAAGCTTCCAGATCAAATGATTCGCCAAAGCATATAGCAGCATTTGCACCAGCACTTGCATTTGGTAATGGATTTACAATTATTTCAATAGTAGTTTCTGCTGTAAAACTACAAGCATTTGTTACCTCCACCGTATAAATAGTTGTTGTAGTTGGGCTTACATTAATGGTTTGGTTTGTTTCCTGTCCAGTTAAAGAAGGATCTCCTGTATTTGAAGTCCATACATATGTTTCATCCACAGCTCCATCGTTAACTGTTATTTCAGTAGCATCGCCAATACAAATTTCGTTATTGTTGGCATTTGCACTTGCTGAGGCACCTTCCAACAATGCAAATGTAATATCGGTTTCTTCATGAGTACAATTATCAGTTGCTTTTAAAGTATATTCTGTTGTACCAGGAGGACTTACCACAGGATCAGCTATAGTTTCCTGTCCTGCTAAGGATGGGTCCACTGGATTTGATGTCCATAATAAATCCTGACCTCCTATAGTAGATCCCTCAAGTTGCACGCTAGTTACATTACATAGATCTTTATCTGGTCCTGCATCTACTGATATCG
>PKTD01000182.1 GCA_002869315.1 Marinilabiliales bacterium
CATGAAGGATTTTGATTTCGACCTTTATTTTGAAGTTACTTCCTTTACTTTTGCAACCATAGTAAATGGTGACTGGATTCCTAAAAATGTGAGAGGTAATGTTTTTACTACAGAAATTACTAATCTCATTAGGAACAGTAAGAGAAAGCAAAAAATATTCTTTGAAAATATACAAGCTAAGGGCCCTGATGGAACAATCAGAACTCTTAACTCAGTAAACATTGAAATACAGTAATATTAAAAAATAAAGACACATGAATAAGTTGTTTGTCGCATTTCTGACTATAAGTTTAATGCTCACTATGGGCTTAACAGCACAGATTATTGATGAGGCTCCAAAAGATGCCTTAGTTGATACTGAAACATTAATTAATACAGAGCCAATAACCTTACCTTCTATACGTGCCGCTGATATTATGTGGTCAAAGAGGATTTGGAGGGAAATTGACTTCCGTCAGAAATTTAATCAAAAGTTCTATTTTCCAATAGAAACTCAAGCTAATTGGAAATCGTTTATCGTAACTATACTTGATGCTCTTAAAGAAGGTCAGTTAACAGCTTACGATATCTCAAATACCGATGAATTGTTGGTACCGATTACTTATAGTGAAATTACTGGTCGTCAAACGGATACACTGCGTCAGATTATGCGTCGCCCTTATCCTCCCTACGATGAGTATGACACTACAATTTACACTGAGTTTGATCCTACTAAGGTAATGCGCCTTAGGGTAAAGGAAGACTGGTATTTTGATAAACAACGTTCTCAAATGATGGTTCGTATCCAGGCTATTTGCCCTGTTATGATTAAAGAAAGAAATGGTCAGGAAGTTACTGAACCTTTATTCTGGTTATCATATCCCGAATCAAGAGATGTTTTGGCACAGGCACTTGTTTTCAACAGAGAAAATTCAGCTATGCGTTTAACTTACGATGAAGTATTCTGGAAACGCCTCTTCGATAGTTACATTTATAAAGAAGAAAATGTTTTCGATCGTCGTATTTCACAATATGCAACTGGTGTTGATGCACTTTTGGAATCTGAGAGAATAAAGCGTGAGATGTTCGAATTTGAAGAAAATCTTTGGTCTTATTAATATTCATAAAGTATATAAAAAAACTCCTCTTAATTTAAGGGGAGTTTTTTTTATGTGTGCATTTTAGTAATTTTACCCATAAGAATAAAATGATAATGAATTCAAAACTCGATACACCAATTACATATTTGAAAGGCGTCGGACCGAAAAAGGCAGAAGTACTTCAAAAGGAAATTGGAGTAAAAAGGTTTGAAGATTTATTATTTTATTTCCCCTTTCGTTATGTAGACAAAAGCCGCATATATAAAGTTAAGGATGTAAATAATGATAATGCATACTTTCAGCTGAAAGGTAAAATAAGTAATCTAAATTCTGTAGGAGATAAAAGAACAAAATATATTACTGCTAAATTTCATGATGAAACTGGCTCAATAGATATAGTTTGGTTCAGAGGACTAAAATGGGTGAAAGATTCTATTAAGGCAAATACTGAATATTTAATTTTTGGCAAACCTTCAGTTTTTAAAAACTCTTTTAATTTTGTTCATCCGGAGATTGAAGTATTTTCCGAAATTGATAACCCAATTACACAACAAAGTCTGGAAGGTATTTATAGTTCAACCGAAAAACTAAAAAATTTTGGTTTAGGAAGCAGGGGAATTTCCAAAATTATCAAACAACTGTTTCTACAAATAGATAATGACTTAACAGAAATACTTCCAGATTATATTCTTAAAAAACATAATTTAATAGACGAATCAACTGCTCTTAAAAACATTCATTTCCCTTCGAGTCCAGCCATAATTGAGAAGGCTCAAAAACGCCTAAAATTTGACGAACTATTCTATTTGCAGACAGAACTCATCCTGAATAAAAAGATTACAAAACTTAAGAGTAAGGGACATATCTTCCAGAAGGTAGGAAATTACTTCAATCAGTTTTATAGTAGATATTTACCTTTTGAATTAACAAATGCACAAAAACGTGTAATCAAAGAAATAAGAAATGATCTGAAAACTGGCCGCCAAATGAACCGCCTCCTACAGGGGGATGTAGGAAGTGGCAAAACCATGGTGGCTTTTATGAGTATGCTTATAGCCATTGATAATGGATTTCAAACATGCATTATGGCTCCAACGGAAATACTTGCAAATCAACATTATAATAGCATAAAAAGATATTCTGAAGATTTGCAACTGGAAGTGGAACTTCTTACCGGTTCCACAAAAAAAAGCAAACGTGAAGATATTCATAAAGGTATACAAAGTGGTAATTTAAAAATATTAATTGGCACTCACGCCTTGGTAGAAGATACGGTAAAATTTAATAATCTGGGATTGGCAGTTATCGATGAACAACATCGTTTTGGTGTAGCACAAAGAGCAAAACTCTGGAAGAAAAGCAATATTCCTCCTCACATTCTTGTAATGACTGCAACACCAATTCCCAGAACATTGGCAATGACAGTTTATGGCAATCTGGATGTTTCTGTAATTGATGAATTGCCTCCTGGCAGAAAGGAAATAAAAACACTGCACTTTTTTGACAATAAAAGGCTTCGAGTAATTGGATTCATTCGGGATCAGATAAAAAAAGGCAGTCAGATATATATAGTTTATCCGCTTATAAGCGAATCAGAAAAATTAGACCTGAAAAATTTAATGGATGGATTCGCCAATATTCAGCACGACTTCCCCCCTCCTGAATACCTTGTTTCTGTTTTGCACGGCAGAATGAAAAACGAAGAGAAGGATTACGAAATGCAACGCTTTGCTGAAGGAAAAACTAATATTCTGGTTTCTACAACGGTTATAGAAGTGGGTGTTGATGTTCCAAATGCTTCTGTTATGGTAATTGAAAATGCTGAACGATTTGGGCTTTCGCAACTACACCAATTAAGAGGAAGAGTTGGAAGAGGTTCTGAACAATCTTATTGTATTTTAATGTCAGGACAAAAACTTTCCAATGAAGGCAGAAAACGCCTTGAAGTAATGGTATCAACTTCCGATGGCTTTGAGATAGCTGAAGAAGATTTGAAACTAAGAGGCCCCGGCGACTTACAAGGTACCAGACAAAGTGGAGTACTCGATTTTAAAATTGCAAATATTACCAAAGACAGCCAATTGATGCTGCAAACTCGTAAACTGGCGGAAACAATTTTGGAAAAAGATCCACAACTAACTAATCCACATAATATTATAATAAGAAAACAACTTCAAAATAAGTTTAAAAAAACTGTTCATTGGGGCAAAATTTCCTAATCCATTTACATATACACAATCATTTACAAATAAACTATCAAGTCAGAAATTATGCTCAATTATGTTTGTTCAAATTATATATGTATAAATTGACATAATTCTTACTTTTGCAAATCAAAAAAACATTAGATGAAATTATCATATAATTGGCTAAAGCAATACGTAAACACTGATTTAAGTCCGGAGGAATTATCTCCAATACTAACAGATATAGGTTTGGAAGTGGAAGGACTGGAAAAATTTCAATCTGTAAAAGGAGGTCTTGAAGGTGTAGTTATTGGTGAAGTAAAAACCTGTAAAAGGCATGAAAATGCCGATAAATTAAGTGTCACAACTGTCGAAATAGGAACGGGGGAATTATTACCTATAGTTTGCGGTGCTCCAAATGTAGCAGCCGGACAAAAGGTTGCTGTTGCTACAGTTGGAACCAAATTATATGATGGGGATGAATCTTTTACAATTAAGAAGGCCAAAATAAGAGGAGAGCACTCACAAGGAATGATTTGTGCTGAAGATGAACTCGGACTTGGCACATCACATGAAGGTATAATGGTACTCCCTGAGGAACTAAAAACAGGAATTCCAGCAAGTGATTATTTCAATGTGGAAGAGGATTATGTATTTGAAATTGGCCTCACTCCTAACCGTGGTGATGCGGCATCTCATATAGGCTCTGCAAGAGATTTAGTTGCTGGTTTAAATAGAATAAGTGGTTCAAAAAATCATAAATTAAATTTGCCATCAGTTGATGATTTTAAAGTTGACAATACAAACCTTGATATTGATGTAATAGTAGAATCACCCGAGGCATGTAGAAGATATTCCGGAATAAGTATCTCAGATATAACTATCGCTGAATCGCCAGAATGGTTAAAAAACAAATTAAATGCCATCGGCCTAAGGCCAATAAATAACATTGTAGATATTACAAATTACGTCCTGCATGAAACAGGACAGCCTCTTCACGCATTCGATGCCGACAAGATAAGAGGTAATAAGGTGATTGTTAAAAAATTAAGTCCTGATACTAAATTCATGGCACTTGATGAAGTTGAGAGGAAAATCGATGGAAACGACCTAATGATTTGTAATACTGAGGAAGGAATGTGTATCGCAGGAGTTTTTGGAGGAATTGATTCAGGAGTTAGTAATTCAACAAAAAATATTTTCCTCGAAAGTGCTTACTTCTATGCTACACATATTCGAAAAACTTCTAAACGACATGCTCTGCAAACTGATGCTTCTTTCAGATTTGAACGAGGTGCCGATCCAAACATAACAGTTTATGCGCTTAAAAGAGCAGCAATGTTAATGAAGGAAATCGCAGGAGGTAAAATTTCATCGGAAATTAAAGATGTATATCCTGATAAGATAAATAACTGGAATATTGATATTTCTTATGCTAATGTAGACAGACTTATTGGAAAGAAAATAGATCGCAGTATAATTAAGGATATACTCACTGATCTGGAAGTTAAGACCATAGAAGAACATGAAACAGGCTTAAAAGTTGAGGTTCCTACTTTTAAAGTGGAAGTAACCAGAGAAGTGGATATCATTGAAGAAATCCTAAGAATTTATGGTTATAACAATATTGAATTGGATAATAAAATACACTCTTCAATTAGTTTAAGACAAAAGCCAGATCTGGAAAAAATACAGAATATGATTTCTGATTACCTGAGCGCACAGGGATTTGCAGAAATTATGAATAATTCGCTCACAAAAGCAGAGTATTCTGAGAAAATTGAAGTCTTCAATCCAGATGAAAATGTAAACATTCTAAACCCTTTAAGTAAGGACCTAAATGTAATGCGTCAGTCTTTAATATTTGGAGGTTTGGAGAGTATTGCCTACAATCAAAACAGAAGAATTTCCAACCAAAAGATATATGAGTTTGGGAAAATTTATCAGAAAACTTCAGAAAAGTCAAATAATATTATAAAAGATTACTTTGAAGAACGACATCTTTTGATATTGGCAAGTGGAAATATCAATGAGGAGAATTGGGATGCCAAGCCTGTAAAAGCGGACTTCTATTTTGTAAAATCGATGGTAGAGGCAATTATCAACCGCTTGGGTATTGACCGGAAACAAATTAAAATTTCCGAAAATGGCAATTCTATATTTTCATATTCATTGGATTATGTTCTCAATAATAATATAATTGCAAGCATTGGAAATGTACAAAACAAAGTACTTAAAGTATTTGATATTAAGAAAGATGTTTATGGTGCCATAGTAAACTGGACAAATGTTTGTAAGTTTCTTCCCACAAAAAACACCAGTTACGAGCCTGTTCAAAAATTCCCTTCTGTAAGGAGAGATCTGGCTCTTGTTCTTGATAAAAACATAAGTTTTGAGAAATTGAAGGAAGTTTCATATAAAGCAGAAAGAAAACTTCTTGTTGAAGTTGGCTTATTCGATATTTATGAAGGTGATAAAATTCCTGAAGGAAAGAAGTCATATGCATTATCCTTTATATTACAAGACAAAAACAAAACTCTAAACGATAAAACCATCGACAAAACAATGAAACGTATTCAGCAATTGCTGGAGAATGAATGCGGTGCTGTTTTGAGGTAAGCTTAATGATTATTTATCATTTTTGTGACTAGTTTTATACTACTTAATAATTGTTTACGGTAAATCTAACAATCATTACTTTTTATTTACGTTATTGATATGCTAAAACACTTCTTAAATGATAAATATTGTTAAAGAATAGCATTATATCTTAAGCCTTATACACTTAGCAATGAGAATTATTTAGCAAATGTTCTTACCTTTGCATTAGGAATACAAAAACGCATTAATGGATATACAATCGATAAAGCAAAGATTTGGAATTATTGGAGGGTCTTCCCTATTAAACAGGGCTTTAGACATTGCCGTACAGGTTGCTACAACTGACCTTACTGTATTAATTTCAGGTGAGAGCGGAACCGGTAAAGAAGTTTTTCCAAAAATTATTCATCAGTTGAGTGCACGCAAACATGGTAATTATATTGCAGTTAACTGCGGAGCAATACCTGAAGGCACTATCGATTCGGAACTATTCGGTCATGAAAAGGGGTCTTTTACAGGGGCCCATGAAGCACGCAAAGGATATTTTGAGGTAGCAGATGGTGGCACAATATTTCTGGATGAAGTAGCAGAACTTCCTATTTCTACACAAGTAAGACTATTAAGAGTATTAGAAAGTGGTGAATTCCTAAAAGTCGGTTCTTCAAAAGTTATCAAAACCGATGTACGTGTTGTTGCTGCCAGTAATGTAAATATTCCAAAGGCTATTGAAAAGGGCGACTTCCGACAAGATCTTTATTATCGTTTGAATACAGTCCCAATTATTGTTCCTCCATTAAGAGAAAGAAAAGAGGATATACATTTGATATTCAGAAAGTTTGCTGCCGATTTTGCTGAAAAATACCGTATGCCTCCACTCAGGTTAACCAATGATGCCATCGACTTACTCAAAAATTTCTATTGGCCCGGTAATGTAAGGCAACTAAAAAATGTAACTGAGCAGATTTCTATAATCGAACAGGAAAAAGAAATTAATTCAATAATACTTAAGCGTTACCTTCCGGAAGGTCCTAAATCAGATTTGCCTGTATTGTTTAAAAAGCAGGAAGAAGAACATTTCTCAGAAAGGGAACTTTTATATAAAGTGCTTTTCGACATGAAGAAGGATGTTACTGAATTGAAAAAAATAGTAGTAAGCCTTCTGGAACAAGAGCCAGAATCAAATGCCCTTGAACAAACAAAAGCATTATTGGTAAAAGATTATTATGAGGCTCCATTTCCAAAGCCTGTAGAACATAGCAATCACAAAGCAGATTTTGAGCATGACTCCTTTAAAGAGGATGATGACATTTACCATGACTCGGAAATCATAGAGGAAAGTTTATCCTTACAAGACAAAGAAAAGGAAATGATAAGGAAGGCCCTCGAAAAGCATAATGGTAAACGTAAAAATGCGGCACAGGAATTGGGTATTTCTGAAAGAACATTATATCGTAAGATTAAGGAATATAAAATAAGGTCGTGATAAAAAAAGGCAAACTTCAAATTACGGGAATTATCTTTCTTCTTATAGGCTTATTATTTGAAGGATGCGGAGTTTATTCATTTACAGGTGCCTCTATACCCGCTGAAGCCAAAACTGTTTCCGTCCAATATTTCCCAAACAAAGCACAGTTGGTAGAACCAACATTAAGCCCCTTGTTTACAGATGCTTTAAGAGATATTTTCAGCACACAAACCACTCTTGAAATGGTTGATAAAGGTGGCGATTTATCTTTGGAGGGTGAAATTACCGGATATAGCACAACTCCTGTGGCTATCCAGGGTGATCAAACATCTGCACTTAACCGCTTAACTATAAAAGTAAAAGTTAGGTTTTATAATAAATTTGAACCAGAAAAAGATTTTGATCAGGAATTCTCTCAATATATAGATTATCCCAGTGAAAAAGATCTTAGTTCGGTGAAGTCTGAATTAATTGATCAAATTAACGAAATGATTACAACGGATGTTTTCAACAAAGCTGTTGTAAACTGGTAATAGCAATAATATGAATAAGGAAAAATTTAATTCGTTATTAGAACAACCATCGAGCATCAATAGTGAACTGATGGATGAACTAACATACCTGAACAATGAATTTCCTTATTGCCAGAGTTCTCATATACTTTTAACATTAGGACATTACATCAATAATAGCATCAAGTTTGAGTCAAAACTTAAAACTACTGCCATTTATGTGGGAAGTAGAAAAGTTTTAAAACAACATATTGACAGACTGAACGAATCTGCTGCAAGGGTTTACTTTTATGATGAAGGTGTTAAAGAAAGTTCTGAAAAGAAATCAGAAGCTGAGAAAGTTAAAACAAATGAATCAAAAGAAACTTCTAGCCCGAATGTAGCAGAGAAAGAAGTAATTTCCGAAGAAATAATTAATAAAGAAAAAACCACTTCTTCCAAAGAGAAAAAGGAAGAAATTAAACAAAAAGATAAACAGAAGCAAGAGCCTAAAACTATTGAAGTAAAACCTCTTGAAAAAACACCTGAAGAACTTCAGAAATCAAAATCTATTGCTGAATTAAAGAAGATAGTTGAAAAGAGAATCAGGGAAATTGAGAGGGAAAAAGAATTAAAAGCAAAAGGCAAAACTGAGGATACAAAAAAGAGCAAAAAAGCTCAAAAGAAGGAAGATTTAATTGATAAATTTATCAAAGATGAGCCAAGTATTTCACGACCAAAAGTAAGTTTTTACAATGCCAAGGACCTTGCTGCCAACAGTATAGTTGATCAGGAAAACATTGTAAGCGAGACACTTGCAAAGATTTATATGGATCAGGGGCACTTTGAAAAAGCAAAAAATATTTATCGAAAATTAAGTTTGAAATATCCGGAAAAAAGTAGTTACTTTGCAGCCCTAATTGAAAAGGCTGAAAAAGAAGATAATAATTAAATAAATTGAGATGTATA
>PKTD01000033.1 GCA_002869315.1 Marinilabiliales bacterium
TACTGTTTCTGTCATTAATAAGTTTCTCGTGCTCAGACTTTAGTTGCAGGAATTTCTCTTTAGCCTGCAGAATTTTCTCCTTTTTAATTACCTCGGCCTTCTCTCTGGCCTCATCCATCCTTTCTTTTGCTTCTTGTAATTTTTCCTTTGCTGCCTCCATCAAGGAATCACTTTGCTTCACTATGGATTTTTTCAAAACCGATTTAGTAAGCAGGAATCCTACTCCCATGGAAACCAATGCAATTGCAATGTAAACTATTATTTCTTCCATCATTTATTGTTTTTTAGCAATCGCTTGAAAAAAATATGCCCGCGAAACTCAGGATTAATGTAAACCCCTGATTTTACACGCATGGGGCTGCCAGAAAATTCGAACGTCCAGCGTCCTCCCGAAGGAGAATCTCCATCAGTTGATGGATACTCAGGCCTGTTCTACGATTCTTATGAGCTTGACCCCAATTTATATACTGTTGAGTTTACAAACTGTTGAATTAAGCGGGCGATATTATATTTTTAAGAACTCTTCCTATTTTTCATCGATTATTTGCTCTGCTAGCAAATCATCAATTTCCGATAACTTTTTTAACATCTCCTTATCCCTGAACGACTTCTCGTATTCAAGATGTATTGAGTTAGCAGCGAACTGAAGTGACATCATTGCGAATAAATCCTGATGATCTTTGTATTCAAACGAGTTTGAATATTCCTTTATTGCCTGGTTAACTCTTTTTGCAGCCTCCCTGACCTCTTCCTCATCACTTTTATTAATTGTTAAACTGTATGGCCTTCCAGCAATGGAAACGTTTATATTAATTTTTTCTTCGGTCACACGAAAACAAATATTTTAGTCACTTAAAACTTCAATACACTTATCAATCTCTTCTAAAAGGCTATCGATTTTTTGTCTACCCTCTTCAACTCCATATTCCAATTCAAGCGTATTTGCTATAGTATAGTTAAATATTTTATTTTTTTTGCTAGATAACTCACTTTCAATTTCTGACTTTTCATCTTCCATTTCTTTTATAAGTGAGATTAATCTCTTATTTTCCTTTACCAAATATACATTCTTTTCTATTAATTTCCTAACTTTATGCTCAATTCCGGAAACTAATGTTTGTTCACTTAACATATATTACGCAAATTTACTTATGCAAAATTACTTAAACTAATTGAATTCACAAAGTTTTAATTTTACAAACTGGAATAATAAATAAAAACCCAATTAAATTCATCATGAAAGAAAATTTCTTATATTACCTATGGTCCAATAAACTTCTACAACCCACGCTTATTACAACAGATAATCAAGAAATTACAATAATCAAGCCGGGCAACCAAAATCATAGTAGCGGACCGGACTTTTTTAATTCACTAATAAGAATTAACGGCCAACTTTGGGCTGGAAATGTAGAAATTCATATTAATTCATCCGACTGGTTTAAACATAAACATTATGAAGATGATAATTATGACAACATCATACTGCATGTAGTATATAATCACGATAAACTAATAAAGCGCAAATCTGGCGAATCCATACCCTGTCTGGAAATAAGAGGGCAGNAAGAGGGCAGTTTGATGAAGGCCTAAGGGAAATTTATGAATCATTTATGGCTTCAAAAACATGGATAGCATGCGCAAATAATCTTAGTTCTATTAATATTTTTGATATGCATGCATGGCTGGATAAACTTGGAGTGGAGAGTTTGGAATTAAAAACAGCCATTCTAAGTAAACAATTAATAGAAAATAAAAATGACTTTCAACAATTGTTTTATCAAAAACTTGCACGAGCATTTGGTTTCGGCACAAATTCTCAGGCATTTGAAATGATGGCTGGAATTCTACCCTTCTCAAACATTAAAAAGCAACTGGACAATCGCTTGCAATTGGAAGCCATGTTATTTGGTCAGGCTGGCATGCTAAATAAACAATTTAAAGATAAGTACCCATTAGCTCTAAAAAGGGAATTTAACTTCCTTTCAAATAAATATTCAATTAAACCTATGGATATAAAATTATGGAAGCATATGAGGCTAAGGCCTGTAAATTTTCCATCTATCAGGATTTCTCAATTTGCTGCCCTACTTGAAAAAATGGCAAACGACCTTTTAAATATTATTAGCACAAAAAAACTTAAAACTGTAAAAAAAATTCTTGAATGTGAAGCATCAGAATATTGGAACAACCATTTTATATTTGATAAACAAGTGAATACGTCCAGTCCCAAAAAACTGGGGCAGTCATCTATTAATCTGATACTTATAAATACTATTATACCTTTTTTGTTTACTTATGGCAGGCAAAATAATATAATAGAATATGAAGAAAAAGCAATAAATTGGCTTGAAGAAATTAAGCCGGAAAACAATATAATTATTCGAAATTTTAATAAATTGGGATTTAAACCTGATTCAGCTTTTCACTCACAAGCCCTGTATCATTTACACAAGTATTATTGTACAAATAAAAAATGTTTGGAATGCAGAATAGGTCACATTCTGATAGCAGCAGGTGTATAAACTTTTATTAAACATTATATTTTCAATATTCAAATAATAATTTTTTGCTGAATATTGGGATACTAATTTTATTAAATTTGCCTTATATCAAAAAACAATAGTATTGGATATATCAGGTAACAGAAATATATTAATTGCCGGATTGTACTCACTTGTATTAATAATAGCAGGTACAATTGGGTATATGTTAATAGATGACTACAGTTTTGTAAATGCGCTATACATGACTGTAATTACTGTTTCCACTGTTGGATATGGTGAAGTTCAAGAATTATCTGATGCAGGCAAAATCTTCACCTTAGTATTGATATTGGCAGGACTTGGAGTGTTGGCATATTTCATCACATCGATTTCTCAAAATTTATTTCAAAACCAATTAGGTTTTTTTTACGGTGTATATAACAAAAGAAAAGGAGTCTCTAAAATGGAAAATCATGTTATTGTTGTTGGCTATGGAAGAAATGGCGGGCAGGTAGTTAATGAATTGATGGCTTTGGGATCAAATTTAATAGTTGTAGATGAAAGTCATGAAATTGTTATTAATAACATGGGGCAACCAGTACGGTTTATTGAAGGCGATGCTACTCAGGATGAGATACTTATAAAAGCCGACATTAAAATGGCAAAATCACTTATTACTACCCTACCAAATGATGCA
>PKTD01000271.1 GCA_002869315.1 Marinilabiliales bacterium
AATTGTTTTCATGGCTGAAGAGTCAGTGTAAAATTTAAAATATTGATTTGAATTATTTTCTAACTCAACTTCTATTTCTCCAAGAAGTTTATCTGATTGCAAATCAAACTTTCCTTCTACTTCAATTTTATACTCAACAACTTTATTGAATATTACTTTAGCCTTTGATTGTGATTTATCCAGACTTATTATTGCATCTTCGCCAAGCGTAAACAATTGATTTTGCTTGTCAATTTTATTGGAGGAGAGATAGATGTCGCCTAATTTTTTTATTTGAACCTTTACTTTAAAATCCTTAATTGCCAAAAGGTTGCCAATATCTTTATTGTATAATAGTTTAGGCATTACTGCAACAACTTCAGTTTTAAAACCTGCTTTTTGAAGTAATGATGTTAGTAAAATTGCTTTTTCAAGTTCCGTTCCCTGATTACTATTCCATGTGTCAATTGAATTTCTGCATTTAAAACCCGCATACTCAAGTGGAATACTTATATTACCCATGTTATTACTTACTGTTTTTTGCAGTGCAAGGCATTTGCTAAGGTCGTCCATATCAGTTTCTTGCATTTCACTTACAAGTTTTTCCATACCTTCATTTGTATTATACTTGAAGGCATTCTGCGAAACAAAATCTGTATATGCATTTTGAAAATCACTGCTGCTGAAAACTAATCTGGGCGATGATGTATGATGGCTTTCCTGATAACTATCCTTTGAACTTGCTGCCAACGACTTAAATGTCCATGTGAAGACTTTTTGACCTCCCTTATTTGAAATAACAGGCTCGCTACTAATATTCAGGAGTGAGTAGTTCAATGACTTATCGGCAGGGATACTTACTCTTATGATTAACTCCTTCACTGGTGAAGATTCTTCTAAAATTTCATCTCCCATGAGATAAGGATAAAAGCCTGGTTCCGACTTAATAGTATAATCCAGATTAATTGTAGAACCAACTTCAAGTCCGGTATGAGTAACAACAATCTCCCGGATGTGATTATATGCCGGAGAGTTATTTGCAAAACGAGGCAATACTTCATTAAAAGCATTGCTTGGTGTTACAATCTTTTTACCATCGGCCATAATTGTATAGGAAGAATTGATTTCAAGATTTTGAAAATCTGTATTATGAACTATAAAAGTCTCACCATATAATCTGTGAAAGGCAAAGTGAGATAAAAGTTTCAGAGTCTTTGTGTAATGGTAATCTACGCTACCATCTTCATTTAAAGTATATTCCTTAACTATTTTTTGAAATTCTGCATCACTTTTCTGAGAAAAAGTTGCACTTACAATTGCCAGGCAGAATATTGCTATTATATATTTTTTCATTTCTCTGTTTTTATTTTGTAAGGTCAATAATTACCGGTGTATTTGCAAATTTCTTTTGTGACTCCACTACCTTGGAGAAAGAATGCCAGTCCTCAGCTTCATAAACCCTTTTGCTAAGAACAATTTTTTCACTGAAAGAATATTTATCTTCATCAAGATTAATACTTCCTTCAAATGAAGCAATTTCATCCCCAACTTTTTCCTCAAACTCAAAAGGGATTAGTTTACCGGTGGCCGGTAGTTTAACAGTTTCATTCAGTTCAACCAGTCTTGAACACCTGTCTCTGAAGCCAAACTTTCTTTCTGCAGGTTTGTTGCTAAAGTACATATGCGACATCCCTCTTTTAAATAAGTTTGCTGCTACCAAAGGGATAAATATTATCTCATCTTCAGTAACTATGGCATAATCCGGTATTTCGTAAACAACTTTTATGTGGATATTACTTTCCTGATACTTATAAGGTTCGCCAAAGTCCATCTTAATAATTTTGGCTTGGGATGAGATATTTAATAATTCCTTCTCAACAGATTTTTCCCATTCACTGATATAGTTACTTGTGAACATTCTTCTTACGGCTGCATCTGACTGTCCTTCAGCTGTAAGCAGGAACTCTCCGCTTAAGGTTCCGTCCTTACTGATTTCAGAGTTTCCTGTTATTCTGAAGAAATGGTTTTCAGGAGGAGAAACAGGAGTTTCCATAAGATCAGCACCTTCAGGAAGACCCATCAGATAATTTTGCTGTTGCTCGGCACTTGACCACAGTTCTCGCAAAAAAGGAACCCAGGTTGGATCCAGCAATTTATATTCTCCGTTTTTCATTTTAACGACAGTAACACTATGATTAAACTGGTCGGCAGGAATATAATCTATTCTGGACCCTGCCATTGTCATTGCCGGATATGATTCGAAGCCGGCTGCCCTTAGCATAGTTATTAGCATTCCGGCCTTATCTTTACACACACCGCATCTGTCAGTGAAATTCATATCGCCACTGTGAAGTGTGTATCCTTCGCCCGGTCCCATAGATATTCCAGAATATCTTATTTCATCGGCAACCCAATGTGTTAGAAGGGATATTGAATCAATTTCATCTTTGGCATTTGCAAGGATTTCATCAACTTTTTTGTCAATTTCCGGAGTAGATTCAAAACTGCCATAGTCTTCATTTACACCATAAAACCACAAGGATTTAGCCTCCCAGTCAGGGCTTGTGGAAATCAATAATTTTGGTGCAATATCCGACATGTCAACCATACGACTTTCTTGTGGAATAGGCATTATATCCTTCTTGATGAAAGTATATCTCATTTTTTCTCCCTCAGGTATCATGGATGATTCAGCCTCTCCATTATAGAATCGATATTGAATTTGTTTGTCTTTAGGAACAGCCACACTATAATACTTAAGCAATAATGGATCACTACTCCAAAAAGGCACAATATCATAATAATGCCCTCTCATAGGTGGTATATATTGCTCATCCTCATCATCATATAAAAGAGCATAGGTATAGCCTTTTTTGAACATAAAAACCTCAACTGCGTCTCCAGGTTCCACACGGCCAATTTCTACCATCTTTTCCCTTGCGCCCCAGTATATCATCCTGGCAGGAGCTGGATAGTCATATACTTCACTAACATCAATTTTTTCAATGCTACCATCCTTTCGGTAAACATTAACCCCCTTTATATCGATATAGGCAGAAAGCGGATCGTATCCGAATTTAATGACATTAAGTTTTTTAGCTCCTGAAGTTGTTAGCACCTTATACAATGTGTGGGTATTAACGTAACTCAGTCCTGACTCCTGCACATCTACATCAGTACTATCAAATATCATCAGCAAATCGGCCTTTGGGAAATCCTTGCTGCAACCTGCCTTTTTTATAAGTTCAGGAATGTTTGAGGATATTAAACTATGGGTTAGTAATAAAACAATGAATGTTAGAACAAATTTTGATTTCATAATAAAAAGTTGAATTATTCTGTAAATATAACACTTCAATTAATACGAACCGTTTGATCTTATGCAGATTTAAACAGCATAAAGGAAAATTCAAAATAAATCCAATTGTCCTAATATTATGGAGGACATCTTTATTAAATACTTTCCAGGTATAGGAGCTGTTCAAATACCGTAAGTTTATTTTCGAAATATACTAGGCAAACAGACTTGATACTATAAAGTATAAGTAGTTGAACAAGGTTTAGATGTACTTGTTTAGTGGTTTAAATCCATTTTAAACCTTTGATTAGGGATAAATAAACAGATATAATTAAACTATGGATTATATGTAAAAGTATTGGTGAATTCCTGACCTCCACAATGTTTTATAACAAATTTTATACTTGGGTAATTGCTAAGCTCGTCTTCATTCATGCCTAAAAATAAATCAGTAACATTAATATTGGCAGATAAATACGAGAGGTCTCCTAAATATTCATCATCTACTAGCCAGGGTTCAGTATACCATCCAATATTGAAATTTTTGGTAAGTGTATTTTCTCCAAATTTATCAGTCATTTCAACATATGCAGTCTCTATTGCTTCCTCCAAAGGATAAAGAAACAAAAAACCTTCAGTGACAGATGTCGGTGGTCTGGTCTGCCATTTTATATTAAACACCTGACCCGATATTTGATCTGTTGTAGGATCTGCAGGTACACCGTTAACTAATGTTCCAGCATCTGAAATAAACAAACCTTCTCCTCCTGGATCACATATATCTCCCGGATTAAATATAAAACTTGCACTAAATCCTTCTATAGGTTCATCAGTAACACCTCCTTCATCACCACCAGGAACACCATTTCCTTCTTCTTCTTCATCGCTTGGCCTGCAATAATATGTTATTTCAATTGTATAATTTTTATTTGTTTCATTCACACTAAATGGCAGACTCCATGCCCCAACACCCTCTACATTGCCATCGAGGTTTTCAATAGTAGGAGTAAATTCAATAGTATGTCCCTCAAGTCTTCCGAAGATAGGGTCTGATGAAGTGAGTTCAATATGATGAACACCTTGCAAAGCCTGAGCCCAAATAAAACCATGTAAGTCGAGATCGTCTCCATTTTTTTCCTGAATGCTTACCATTGGCGTTATTTCATCACATCTTTTAAATTCAGATGTAGGATCAGGAAGTTCATTTTTATCCCCATCGCAAGCGGTAAGTGATATTAGAAATACAGATAACAATAAAAGGGCTTTGCTTAACTTATAAAATACTTTCATTTATTTCATTTTAATTTTTTGAATTATCCCAATGCATATTTTATTAAAATAGTTTTAGGAATCTGGAATTGCGCAAATGTAGTTTAAATTATTTATATAGAATGATTCTAAGTAATAAGTTGTAAATTGAATTTTCAAGAGTGACTTTCAGATTTATTAAGGTTTAATTCTATTCAAATATTTTATGGTTTTTTCTGAGAGTTCAATGGCATTATGTTCGAATTCAGATATCCATTCAAATTCATAAACAGTAAACCCATTGAAGCATTCAACAGCTACTAAATCATAAGCTTTTAAAACCATTAGGAATCGCTCCATTCCACCATAGGGAAAATTGCCTGTGGAAAATTCCACCAGGCCAGAATGATTATCAAGCTGTTCAAGATTGTTCATGTCTACTTCAAAGCCATATTCCAAATAATTCAGTATGGAGAAAACTTCAATGTTGTCTGATGAATCAACATTATCACCACCAAAATATCTTTCCAGGAAAGCATTTGCGTAATCAGGAAAAAGTTCGTTGTATCGCTTTTTTAACTGCAGGTCTTCATCAAAAAGTAATTCTTCTTCCTCATCTGTAATGTTAGCCCAGTCGACTTCATCCAAATTAACTTTGAAATCGAAGCCCGGAGTTCGCACTTTAAGCATATGTTGATACACGGTTTGAAAGTCGGTGAATTTTTCCGGATTTAAGATCTTGAACTTTATATAAAGCATAATATACTATATTAAGTTAATTTGAAGTATACCTATAAATTTATTTTTATAAATCCATACGACTTTCCAACTTATACTTTAGTTGAAAACATGATTAATAATGCCAAGATATTTTCTAAACGCACACAATTTAATTATTTTATAAACTCAAATGCTGAGTTTAATAAATATTTCATAATGTTACAATTATATAAATAATTCTACATCCACATTGTTAATTATGAGTTAAAGAATTGATCGACTCTAAATAATATGTAGATCACAAATGAGATTGAATTATTTGTGTTGCGCCTGCTATGTTATTCCTCCCAAAAATCGGGTTTAGTTATAGTTCCTCCATGTTCACGGCAATCGGTGCAGCCTTTGGGTGGAATGGCTCTTCGCCCTCCATTAGTTTCAATGGCATAAAGAGGATAAAAAACCGGGTCGGCATATATCCGTTCAGCATACGATTCAAAGTCGCGCTCCGATAGGGTGCAAACTGAATAATGAAATTCCACAGGATATTTGGGGCGGTCTACAAAAATTCTTTTTTCATCGAGCCCGGCAACCAGGAAATAGCCTAAAACAGGTTCCTCAGGATTATCAACATTATATATATTTCCCTTAAGCTGATAGGGCTGTGTTGTAAAAAGCGATGTGGAGGAAGCGTTTTGTTCTCTGAGGACATCCCAGAATAAAAACGCTTTTCTGTTTAAAGTATATTGTTTTACAAGCAGACTATATTTTACCGAAAGTTGCCTTGTTTCTGTATTTACATAATTAAGTGCATAGGCTTCAATTTTGGGAGAAGTAAGCCCAACAGTGCTCATTGAATAAAAGTTATTAATATAGTATGTACTGTAACAGTTGTAAAGTGAATCAGGCCCGTGGAACCATTTCAATTCGCCATCATAATACCATCGAATAGTATAATCAGATTGGTATTGGTAGGTAGCTTCCAGTCTCCATAAAAAATAACTTGAATCTTTGCTGGCTGTTTCAGTATTAACGTAAAACTGATATCCTGTTAAGTCGTAGGGATAATTTTCATCCTGACGTGATTCAATTTCTCCGTAAACGGATTCAATCTTTTCAGCCTCCATTAATTCCTCCAATTGCGACTCGTATAGTTTTCCGTCAGCTGTTTTAATTATAAGTTTATACTTTCTGCCTACTTCCCCTTGAATACCGTTTTCCTTTGTTTTATAAATTCCTGCTTCTGTCTCCGTTAATATTTCGGAATTTCCAGCATCATCATTAATAATTACTTCACAATTCGAAAATGGTTTGAAAACAGGGGCGTCAAAGGTAGAGGAAACCGACAGACGAATTGTATACGGACCGGGTTTGTCAGTAATGCTCCCATCAACAACCAGATTATTTTCGTATTTGTTTAATTCGGGCCAGTACTCCTCAATACAGGATGTGAGCAAAACAAAAGATATTAACGAAAAACTGAGAAAAGTCTTCAATTTTCAGAAATTTATATATCAACAAAGATACAAAGTGAAATACTATAGTTATAGTAAGATGGATAAATTATTAAAATAGTTGCCTTAAATTTATTTTCTGGATGGCTTCTTTATAAAGCCACTGTAGTACTGTTTAATTTTTTATGAGAATTACTAAGGTTCCTATAATTTATGAGTTGTTTTTAGTCTTATTTTTTTTGCTAATTATTTTTTTTAGATAACTAATTGAAAAGCCGGTACTTTTTGATATGGTTTCCAAACTGAAATTTTTATCAATTAGTTGATTTGCCTTTTCTTTCCTTTTGCTTGTTATTAAGTTTCCTGGTTTATGTGGTGATAGTATTTCATAAAGCGACCTGTTGTTTAATTTAAAATGTTCTTTTAAGGAGGATATTGTTACCTGGTTTAAATTTGATTGAATATAATCCTCAATATCTTTTCTTACAACTGAAGTATTTTTAATTAGTATATATTTTCTTCTTCTTTTAATGATTTGAAAATAAAATATATAAGCCAAAAGCAATGTGGCAATAATTATTACAAACCAGAATTCCAAGCGTGATTGTTTTTGTTCCTCTCTTGACTTTATCTTTGCGGAAAATCTCTTAAGCAATTGGTGCTTTGAAGTTGAAATATAACCAGTTGTTGTACCCATCTTAATAAGATTATTTCCTTTCCATAATGCTCTTTTATTGAATTCAATTCCTTTATATAAGGAATATAGTTGCTCAGTATTTAACAAGGCTATATATATGCCATTTTGAGAACTTATGAGAACGCTGTCGAGACCCAGCGGAATTGCTGAGTGTGCCTGATACATATTTGATAATTGCTTTAACTTATTATTACCGTGATTATAGTAAGTAATGGTATTGTCAGATATTAAAATATATTCTGATACAGCGTTTCTGGATTGTTTATAGCCTGCAACAATAGGTTTTTTCAAAACTAAAATTTCCATTAATTCTTCACTGTCAATTCCATATCGGTAAAGAGTTTTATTATGTGAAAATGTAAGGTTACGGGTATACGGATTTTCAAATAAATCGATTATAACCGGGGCCTCCTTATCATTAGTTTTAAAAATTGTTTTAAGTATTTTCAAAGAATCATCTAAACTATAAACTCCTTTTGTAGTGAAAATTATAAAGTTGCCATCATTGAGCCTGATTATGTCTCTTGCAAAACCTATGGGAATACCTCCTAATATTGTTTCTAATGTAGTAGGGCGAGTTATCAGCTTAATTCCTTTTTTTGGGTTGTAAATTGCAAGTCCATCGAAACAAATATAAAATGTGGAATCATATTCACGTATATAACCTGTTGTATATTCAGGGTCTGCAAGTCTTTTGCCAAAGCAATAAATTCCATCATATGTGCCAATGCTGTTTTTGGTAAAACATCTTATGCTTTTCCCTTTCATATACATTGTATAGTCAGAAACTTCATATATGAATAGTGTTCCATTGCATATTATATAAATTAAATTGTTTTTTACTACTGACTGTTGCGGGTAAACGGAATATGATTTTGGTAATAAATTTTTGAATTTGAAGTGACCCTCAGTATTAGAATAAACTTCGGTTTTTAAACTGTTATTTTCATAGAAAATATATCCTGCTTTATCATTAAGTTTCTTTAAAGATGTTTCTTCAATTTCATACATCCCTGATGTAGATCCAACATAGATGTCAAAGTTATTATTATTAGCAAAGTTGTAAAAGTACTGATTGCCTATTGCTTTGCGTAAAATTGTATCATTTGCTTTCAAGTATAAAGAAGCAGGCAATAAAAAGATAATACTTAACGAATAAATGATAATATTTCTCATATGTGAAAAATTAAGTAAATATAGTAAATATTTGACAATCAGCAAAAGTGTTATCAAGAATGTTTATAAATAACTTTGTAAACT
>PKTD01000272.1 GCA_002869315.1 Marinilabiliales bacterium
AAGTACTAATGCTAATGAAATAAATTAGAAATGAATGCGCTTACAAATTTACCTAATATTGGTAAAGCCCTTGCTGAAAAACTCACTATGATTGGAATTAAAACTCCAGAAAGTTTAAAAGAACAGGGCAGTGAAAATGCTTTGCTGAAAATAGCCACTCTTGAGAACTCAGGAGTTTGTATAAATATGCTCTATGCTCTTGAAGGAGCAATACAAGGAATCAGATGGCATGGACTAAGTAAAGAAAGGAAACTGGAACTTAAAGAGTATTATAATAGTTTGAAAGTCTGACTTATAGTAGCAAATTATCTACATAGCTAAGTAAGTATTTAATTTTTCTATTATTTTTTTGATTAATTTAATGCCTCCAAATTAACAATCAATTAATTATGAAAAGTAATACGCTTAATTCCATAAAAAAATACCTTCTCATATTTTTAGTCCTGTTTATAGTAAACACTGAGTTTTCATGTAATAAAACGGAAAGTGATAATATCCAGCAAATTGATTATTCGCAAATAATTAATTGGGCAATTTATCCACTAGATAATTCCAGAGATGTAGATGTATTTTTTGTAGCCCCTACAGTTTATGCCGGAAACGACTCGATTTATTCAATGCCAATACTTGATGCTGAAGCTAGGATTAATTTTACCGGTTCAATTAATATGGAAAAAGGTATTTATGATCAGGATAATGTAAATTTTTATGCTCCTTTTTATCGGCAGGCAAGTTTTAATTGTTATGGTATTAGAGGATACCAGGATTACAGTACAAACCAAAATGTTAATGCAGCCTTCGAACTGGCGTATTCTGATGTAGAGGATGCTTTTAATTATTATTTCTCAATTAGTGATAAGCCCTTCGTTTTGGCAGGTTTTAGTCAGGGTGCCGAAATGTTAATAAAACTAATTAAAAACAGATTTAACAATAGTGATATTCAGAATCGTTTTATAGCAGCCTACGCAATAGGGTGGAGGCTAGATTCTTCAGATGTCCAAAAATATAATCATTTAAAAGCTGCCAAATCAGCAAATGATTTAAAAGTTGTAATTAGTTATAGTACTGAGGCAGAATTTATTGATAGTTCAATAATGGTTCCAAATACAACAATGTCGATAAATCCACTGAGTTGGGTAAGTGACACTAGTTTGGCAACTGCTGACTTAAATATGGGGGCTTGTTTTACTGATTATAGTGGTATTATCACCAAAGAAATTCCAAACTTTACTTCTGCATATATTAAGCCCGGAAGAGGTAGTTTAGTAGTGCCTGATGTAGATCCTGAAGAATACCCTGCTTTACTTCCTATATTTGTTAATGGGGAATATCATATTTATGATTATATGTTCTTTTACAGAAATTTACAAAAGAATGTGGAGGTTAGAATTAATGAATATTTAAATAAATAGTAATGATTAAAGATTACATAAGTTGGACTGATTTCGATAAAGTTGAAATGAGGGTAGGTACCATAATAAATGCAGTAGAATTTGAAGAAGCAATTAAGCCAGCTTATAAAATAACTGTTGATTTTGGGAAATATGGAATTAAAAAAACTTCTGCTCAGATAACCAAACTATATAAAATTGAGGACCTAAAAGGAAGACAAATTATTGCTGTAATCAATTTTGCTCCAAAGCAAATTGCCAATTTCATGAGTGAGTTCCTTATTTTAGGAGTTATGGGTGATGAAAAAGAAGTCACCTTAATACAGCCTACCAACAAAACCAGTAATGGCCGAAGAGTACAATAATCAGAAGTTACTAATTAATAACTCCTAATTGCCAGAACTAGCATTTTCCTCCTCGGGAGATAACCATCCTCCACCTAAAGCTTTATAAAGAGAAATATAAGCATCCAGAAGTTCCCTTTGTGTTTGAGTGTATGTTAGCTGAGCATCAAACGATTGACGTTGACTTTCCAATACTTCCAAATAAGAAGTTTGTCCTTTATCATATCGTTCAGCAGAGAGCATTTCAGCATTGATGGCAGCATTACTTATGGCTTTATTAGCCTTTAATTCTGTTTTTAAAGTCTTTATGGTAATAAGAGCATCGGCAACGTCCTTAAAAGCATTTAAAGCTGTATTTTCATATTCTCTAAGAGCAACCTCTGTATTAAACTTTTCTATTTCAACCCTTCTTTTATTTTTTCCAAATTGAAATAAAGGACCTGTAAGGCTACCTGCTGCTGACCAAGCCAGTCCTCCAGTTGTAATATTCAATAGATCATTTGAAGCATATCCCAATAAACCAGTAACATTAAGTGATGGCCAACGCATTGCCTGCGCAGCGCCTATTTTTGCATTTTGTGCGCGGTATAATTCCTCCGCTTGTCGTATATCTGGTCGGCGTTGCATTAATTGGGATGGAAGACCTTCCGGAATAACAGGAGGGATTTGTTGGCTTATTAAACTTGAAGAAGTCATTATTCCTCCTGGATTTTCACCTAAGAGTATGCTCAAAGAGTTTTCTGTTATTGCTACGGCTCTTTCATATTTGGGAACAGCAGCAGCAGATATTTCTTTTTGTATCTGTGCCTGATTTAAGTCAATTTCAGCAACTATTCCATAGTCATATCTTGCCTGAATAATTAATAATCCACTATCTCTGGAAGCAAGCGTTTTTCTTGATATTTCCAGTTTTTCTCTGAATTCTAAAAGAGTATAATAAGTTGAGGCTACTGCAGAAATAATACTAATCTGAACAGTTCTTTTGCCAAATTCAGAGGCTATTAACTCTGCTCTTGCTGATTCGTTTAATCTGCGATATTTACCCCAAAAACCTATTTCCCAACTCATCTCAGGATAAGCGGAAAAACTGCTTATATCATTGGCAAGAAGATTTCCACCACCAAAGTTACCTCCTGCTCCAGTTGCTGAGAACCCAAGGCTCGGAAATTGGTCTGCTTTAGTATAACCAAAATTAGCCCTTGCTGCTTCTATCCTTGCTGCAGCAATAAGTACATCTTTATTATTTTCAAGTGCCGTTTTTATTAAGGTATCTAGTTCCGGATCGTTGAAAAGTTCCCACCATTTAAGGTTTACAACTGTATCAGTAGCGGTTGAGTCGAATCTAAAAATATCATTTCCTGTGTAAGCCGGTCTTTGAAAATCGGGTCCTAAAGCACATCCGGCAATAAATAATATAGAGATTGATAGAAGTATCGTAATTTTTTTCATTGCTAAAATTATTTATTTATTACCTCTTCAGTTTCGGTTTTTAATTGATTTAATTTATCTCGTTTTTTTTCATAGCCTGCAATTTTCCCAATAAGTATAAACAGCATAGGATAGAAGAAAACGCCTAATATAGTTGCCAGTGTCATTCCGCCTAGCAATGCCATACCCATAACTTTACGAGCTTCAGCTCCGGATCCGGTTGCAACTACAAGTGGAAAAATACCAAATATGAATGAGAAAGCGGTCATTAGAATAGGACGAAACCTTGATTTTGCTGCTTTCAAAGCTGCATCTAGAAGTGATAATCCTTTTTTAAACTCATCATTTGCAAATTCCACAATAAGAATAGCATTCTTAGCAGCCATTCCAATTAGCATAACAAAAGACACCTGGGCAAAAATATTATTCTCGAAAGTAGGACTTATGAGTCGGCCTGCCCATAGCGCAAAAAGAGCCCCGAATATGGCAAAAGGTGTTCCCAGCAAAATACTAAAGGGAAGTGACCAACTTTCATATTGAGCAGCTAGAATTAAAAATACAAACACCAAGGAGAAAGTTAAAATTATTCCCAGAGACCCAGAAGCTTGTTTTTCCTGAAACGACATAGCATTCCATGCATAACTCATGTCCTGAGGTAATATTTCGCTGGCTACTTCTTCAAGCGCATCCATTGCTTCTGCAGATGTATACCCTTTCGCAGGACCTCCTGTAACTTCCACTGCTCTGTAGAGATTAAAACGATTAGTATAATCAGGTCCTGAAATACTCTTTACAGTTGCTAAAGTATTAAGCGGAACCATATCTCCTGTGGCATTTTTAACAAAGAAATTCGACATTTTACTCTCATCGATACGATACTCAGGTTCGGCCTGAATATAAGTTTTATAAAGTCGTCCAAAACGAGTAAAGTCATTTACATAGGCACCACCCATCAAGGAACCAATTGTGGTATATAAATCATTAAGATTCACTCCTAACTTAAGTGCTTTTTCCTTGTCAATATCAAGATATTTTTGAGGTACAGTAGCTTGAAATGTTGTGAATGCAGATCCTATCTCAGGTCTTTTGTTTGCTTCAACAATAAACTTCATTGTATTTTCTGCAAGATAATTTGTTGTGTTTCCACCTTTGTCCTGAAGCATAATACTAAATCCCGAACCATTACCCAAACCGGGTATTGCGGGAGGGCCAAATGCAAATGCCTGAGCAGCCTTAATGTTTTTCGCAAGTATTAAATTAACACCCTGAATAATTTCCTTGGCTGTTTTATCTCTTTCATCCCATTCTTTCAGGGTAATGAACATGAACGCATTATTTGAAGACATTGCACCTGAGAGTAAACTAAATCCTGTGGCTGTGGTAATATATTCAACCTCAGGTATTTGTTCAAGTAATTTCTCAACATCCTTGGCTACAGCATCACTTCTTTGCAAACTTGATGCATTGGGTAATTGAATATTAACAAAGAAATAACCCATGTCTTCCTCTGGTATAAAGCCGCCTGGCACTGCTTTTCCGAAAATTACAGCACCCAAAGTTATTATTAGTATAAATGCTACACCTCTCTTGATTTTACGGGTAATTATCCCACTAAAGCTCATATAAGCATCAGTGGTGGATCCCATAATTTTATTAAACTTACCAAAGAACCAACCTAAAGGTCCTCTGTATGGAGTTGGATTTTTCAACAAAATAGATGAAAGGGCAGGGGAAAGGGATAATGCATTTATTGAGGATACTATAACCGAAACTACAATTGTTATTGCAAATTGTTGATACAGCCTTCCCGTAATACCTGCCATCCCAGCAACTGGTATGAATACGGCAATTAATACTAGAGTTGTAGCAATTACTGGAGCTGTTACTTTTCTCATGGCATCCAGTGTTGCTTCTTTACTTGTCATTCCATTTGCAATATTTACCTGAGTAGCTTCAACCACAACTATGGCATCATCTACAACAATACCTATCGCTAGCACTAAACCCAACAAACTGAGCACATTAATAGTAAAACCCAATAATGGGAAGAAAATAAATGCACCAATTAAGGACACAGGTATCGCAATTGTAGGTATTAATGTGGCTCTCCAGTCCTGAATAAAAATAAAAACAACCAGCACAACCAGTATCACAGCAATTATAAGAGTTACAACTATATCTTTGAGACCAGCAGTAATGGGTGCAGTGGAATCCAGGGATATCTCATATTTTACAGTTTCCGGAAAATTTTTCTTTAGAAAATCCATCTCCTCAATTACTTTGTTGGCTAATTCCACGGCATTGGATCCAGGGGCTTGATAAAGAGCAATTGCAGAACAAACTTCTCCATTAAGACGAGTAAAGGAGTTATATGTCTCAACCCCTAGATCAATACTTGCCACATCCTTCAATTTTACTTGTGAGCCATCGGAAGTGGTTCTAACCACAATTTCTCCAAAAGCTTCCGGTGAATTAAACCTTTCAGGTAAACGAACTGTATATGTAAATTCTGTTCCAGGAGGTGCAGGTTCGGCACCAAATTTTCCACCGGGTACAATTATATTTTGCTGATTTATAGCATTTAAAATTTCAGGAATTGTAAGTCCCATTTGGGCAAGCCTGTCTGGCTTTATCCATATACGCATGGAGTAATCTGAGGCACCAAGTACATTAACACGGCCAATACCTTTAATTCTTGCAAGTTGATCTTTTATATTAATAAGGGCATAGTTTCCAAGAAAGTTCTGGTTATATCTTCCATCAGAAGTTAAGGTGATTAACATTAATATATTTGGAAGTGATTTTTCAGTTGTTACTCCTAATTTTTTTACAGTCTCAGGTAGTTTTGCAGTTGCAGCCGATACTCTGTTCTGAGCCAAAACTGTATTCATATCCGGGTCTGTTCCAACATTAAATGAAATATCAATTACCATACTACCATCATTGGCATTGGTAGATTTCATATATATCATATTGTCAACGCCGTTTATTTGCTGTTCAAGAGGAGTAGCTACACTTTCCTAAACACTCACTGCATTAGCGCCAGTATAATTTGCCCTAACTTGAACTATAGGCGGGGTAAGGTTCGGATATTGCTCGATGGGTAGATTTAACATCGACAATGCCCCCACAATAACAATTACAATAGCAATTACCATTGCAACTATTGGCCTGTGTACGAAAAAATTACCTTTATCTTCAGCCATTGTCTTGGTTTTAATTATTAAATTTACTCTTGAACTCTATTACTTTTGGCTCAATTACAGAACCGTCACGAACTTTTTGTAAAGCATCAATAACGACTTTGTCATTTGCTTTAAGACCTTCTTTAATAAGCCAGTAGTCATTAATTTTTGTGCCTACTTTAACTCTTTGAGAAACAACTTTGTTGCTGTCGTTTACGACATAAACTGAGTTTATACCTTGTAATTCCATGACACATCGTTGTGGAACTACAATAGCATCCTCTACTATCTCTACTCTAATTCTCAATTTTGCGAAAAGACCTGGTCGTAATAATCCGTCAGGATTTGCAAATTCTGCCTGAACTAAAATAGTTCCTGTTTTAGGGTCTACACCTCTGTCTACAAAGTTTATTCTACCATTTTCAGGAAATTCTGATCCATCAGCGAGCAAAAGTTTAATATCCGTATTTACTCTTTCTCTTTCAGAGTTATTTTCCTTTTCCATTGATATGGCCCTTTTGGCCAACTCAATATAATCTGTCTCAGTAAGGAAAAACTCAACCACAATTGAATCTGTTATTGAAACAGTATTTAAAATAACCGGATTTGGATTTTGTCCGACAAACTCTCCAACTTTAGCTTTTGTTTTACCAATCAATCCGTCGATGGGTGATAAAACCCTGCAATAACTCAGATCTATCTTTGCTAATTCCAAACTTGATCGTGCAGCATCTACACTAGCTTTTGCAGCATTATATTGGGCTACTGCAGCATCCAGATCACTTTTACTAACTGCATTAATTTCTGCCAAGGGCTCAATTCTATCCAAATCACTTTTTGCTTTTATCATGGCAGTTTTTGCCTCGGCAAGTTGACTTTGCTGAACTGCAACTTTAGCCTTATAAGGTTGCGGATCTATAGTATATAGTAACTGGTTTTTAGTAACCATACTGCCCTCTGTAAAATGTATTCCCTCCAGAAAACCACTTACTCTTGCTCTTATGGGAATGTCGCTGCTGCCATATGCCTGACCAACAAATTCATTATAAATGGGAACATCTTTTTGTAAAGCAAGTACAACAGTGATCTCCTGTGGTACTGATTGTTTATTAATATCATTGCTACTGCATGAGAAAATAAGTAAAACCAAAATGGTTAGACCTAATAATTGAATTAGTCGTGTAAATCTGCTCATTTAAAAAAGTATTAGTTTTATGTATACGAATATACTACAATATTGATATGCCAGGACTTTAAAATCAAATAACTTTAGCCCGCTTAAACTCTTTATTTCTATCAAATAAATACCTATATGTCACATGCACCTTTTTAACATCGGCATTTAATGTTTTTACCATATTTATCATTTTCGGATTGAAATCGCCTATCCAGTTCATCTCCAAATCAGTATACTGGATTCCTTCACCAACTTCTTCTTCAAAGAAATTAATCATGCCATCCGTAATATTCTTACCCTGAAATTCGGGTACAACACCAAATATTAAACCAAGAGCCCTTTTACTTTGTTTTCTGATTTTTAAATCGAACAGTAGTCTTAATTTATTGAGGAGATGAAATTTTCCATTAAACTTCTTAATAATAGGGTTCAGGTCAGGAATCATAAGGAAGAATGCGATTGGCTTATTTTTATAATATGCGAAAATAAGAAGTCTGGGATCAATAATTTGCTTTAAATTATTAAAAAGCGCAGCAGCGTGTTTCTTCGATAAGGGTTTAACACCAGGGAATTTTGCCCAGGCAGCATTAAACACTTCTAAAAAGTTGTCGGCTGATTTATTTGGATTTTTAGTGTCATGTATTCCGAAACTAATATTATTATCTTGCTTTAGTTTTAATGCATTTTCTTTTATCTTAGGATCAATCAGGCCAACTTGCAATTTAACATGATAGGTAAATTGGTTGAAATAATTTTTAAATCCATAATTCTCGAACAATTCATTATAATAAGCATGATTATATGGCATGTTGTAAACCGGCTCATAAAAACCTTCTTTTAGGCATCCCCAAAAAGTTTCACGTGATCCAAAATTAATAGGCCCATCCATGGCTTCAAAACCTTTATTTTCGAGCCAAAACTTTGCAGCATCAAACATTGCATTTGCAGCATCTTGATTATTGATGCATTCAAAAAACCCGATTCCACCAGTTGGTTGTTCCTCTTTTTCCGATGATTTTGTGTCGTAAAAAGCAGCAATCCTACCTACTACCTTTTTGTTTTCTAATAATATCCAACGTATAATTTCACCTGTTTTAAACGACTTGTTTTTTTTGGGATTAAATAC
>PKTD01000051.1 GCA_002869315.1 Marinilabiliales bacterium
ACGACCAAGATATCATAGTAGAGAAGGCAAATAATACTATTGCAACCATTAGGATGTAAGGGAACCACCAATAAACGCTTTGGAATGCCTTTGAAGTTAACTGAACACCATCCAAACCTGCTGCAACATGAGGGTCGTAATATCCTGTAAAAATTATTACCATTGCTGTCATTGTACATATTAAAACGGTGTCGATAAATGGTTCCAGAAGAGCTACTATACCTTCACTAATAGGCTTGTCGGTTTTAACTGCCGAGTGGGCAATAGAAGCAGAGCCTACTCCTGCCTCATTGGAGAATGCTGCTCTTTGAAAACCTGCAATCAATACTCCCACGAAACCACCCTTCATAGCCGGAGCATTAAATGCGCCATTGTAGATCATACTAAATACGTGGCCTATCTCAGTAATGTTCATAAAGATGATAATTAGTGCAGCCACTATATATATTAATGCCATAAATGGCACTACTTTTTCAGTAACCCTTGCTATACCTTTTATTCCTCCTATTATAACTACTGCAACTATAATAGCCATTATAACACCAAAACCAACTCCATGATTTTCAATAGCAGGAACTATGGTAGTAAACTGTTGAAAAGCCTGGTTAGCCTGGAACATATTTCCTCCCCCAAAAGAAGCGCCAACCACTAATATTGAAAAGATTACAGCCAGCACCTTGCCAAAACCTCCCATTCCCAAGCCAAATAGTTTTTTGTCTTTCAAACCTTTGCTTAAATAATGCATCGGGCCTCCGGAAACTATCCCATCCTCATCGATATTCCTGTATTTTACACCTAAAGTTACTTCCGTGAATTTCAATGACATGCCCAGCAAACCTGCTAATATCATCCAGAAAGTGGCTCCGGGACCACCCATGGTAATTGCTATGGCAACGCCTGCTATATTTCCTAGTCCAACTGTTCCTGATAGGGCAGTAGCAAGGGCTTGAAAATGTGATACTTCACCTTTGTCTTCAGGATTATCAAACCTGCCCCTAATTAGGTCTATGGCATGTTTAAACCCTCTGATATTGATGAACTTCATTCTGAAAGTAAAAAATAAAGCTCCAATTATTAACCATACAACAACAAAAGGTATATGCTTAGTTACGGGGTTTCCGGAACTGTCATAAACCACATGGCCTTTTTTGTCATATACAATGGGGTCGTAAATACCGAAATATGAAAATGGATCCCAAAATAAAATAGAGTATAAATGATCAACTAATGGTTCAAATTCATCATTAATTTCCTGACTTAAAGTTTTATCGCTTTTAGGATGATTATTTTGATTGGTTGTTTTAGCATTAACCTTGTTCATATTGATTA
Source organism: Marinilabiliales bacterium (assembly GCA_002869315.1). Classification (GTDB taxonomy): domain Bacteria; phylum Bacteroidota; class Bacteroidia; order Bacteroidales; family F082; genus BM524. The sequence continues at coordinate 1,330 of PKTD01000051.1, forward strand.
TCAGAGATAAAACAACAATTATTAAAAGGCTTAGTTTTCTAACTTTCATATAAGTATTGGAACAAGATTTTATAAAAGGCCTCAAAAGTAATAAAAAGATTATAAGTTTCCTTTCCTTGTTGACCTATTGTTTATTATTTGTGAATAAGAAATATATATCTTTATAAATTATTAAACCCTAATTTTATGGAATACCTTAAGAACCTTTTAAAGTCGTTTATGACACTTAGTAAATCTGAACAAAAAGGAATTTTTATACTTTTTGTATTGATATTTATTATCAGCATTATCAATATTTTGATACCACTTTTACAATCTAACAGTCGTATTGATTTTGATAAATTTAAATCTGAAATTAATCAGTTTAACTCTCGGCAAAACCAAATAGAAGACTCACTATTTCTTCTTAAAAAACAATCTGCCGGGGAACTTACTTATGAAGAGGCCCGTAAATTAATCAACCCCATTGCTTTCAATCCGAATAAAATTGATAAGTCTGAATTTTTGGATATGGGCTTCAATGAAAAACAGTTTCGCACAATAAAGAATTATCTTGAAAAAGGTGGCAGGTTTAGAGAAAAAGAAGATTTTAGAAAAATTTATTGTGTTTCTGATGCCGAGTATAATATTATAGAACCCTTTTTGCAACTTGAAACTGATGAATTGGAAATCTATAATAGCAAGAAAAATAAAAATGAAGATTTTGTCTTGCTAAAAAAAGTTAGCCCAACTCCTTTTGTATATACTGAAATAAATGCTGCTGACAGTAGTATGTTAGCATGCAATTTGAAACTTAAGGCATATCTTATTGAAAGGGTAATTAAGTACAGAAAGCTTCTGGGTGGATATTATAATGCTAATCAACTAATGGAAGTTTATGGGTTTCCTGAATATTATTTTGATAAAATAGAGCCATTCTTAGCAGTTGATACAACATTAATTGATAAATTAGGAATTAACAATATTGAATTCAGAAAGTTATTAAAACATCCATATTTTGATTACGAAACAACCAAAACTGTTTTTAAATCAAAACCGAAGAATGGTTTTTCTAATTTTAGAGAATTCAAAGAAAAAACATCAATTAACGATAGCATAGCAAATAAAATTAAACATTATTTGTATTTTGGCGCTCCAAATTAATGGAGCAATGAGTAACACTAAAAAAGTAAATATTTTCCCCAGAACATTTTGGATTGCCAACACCCTTGAGTTATTTGAAAGATGGGCTTATTATGGAATGTTCACTGTTTTATCTGTTTATCTAACTGATCCGGTTTCTTCCGGAGGACTCGGTTTTACTCAATCTCAGAGAGGTCTGATGCAGGGTATAGCCACCGCACTTTTATATTTATTACCAATATTAGGAGGTGCTATTGCCGACAGATACGGCTATAAAAAAGTTCTACTATCTGCCTTTTTAACACTTGCTTCAGGATATTTTGCCATGGGGTATTTTTCTACTTATGCAACAGTCTTCGCCTCCTTTCTCTTAGTCGCTATTGGTGGAGCATTATTTAAACCTATTATTGTAGCTACAGTATCTAAAACTACCAACGAAAAAAATGATACCATAGGATTCGGAATCTTTTATATGATCGTTAATATTGGGGGATTTATAGGTCCTTGGGCTGCATCACGACTTAGAGAAATCGACTGGGTATATGTTTTTATAATGTGTACGATAGTAATATTATTTAATATTTTGCTGTTGTGGTTTTATAAAGAGCCTAAAAAAGAAGATGAATCAGATGAATCACTTGCTGACAGTCTGAAGAGAATAATCAGAAATACAATTATCGTACTTAAAGATGGAAAGTTTGTTTTATTTCTCCTGATAATGCTGGGAATGTGGACAATGTATATGCAGTTGTTTTTTACTGTTCCGGTATATATTACACAATGGGTAGATACAAGCGGACTTTATAATGCTTTACCTTCAGTTCTGCAATCTGCTTTTGGATCGGTTAAGGATGGTGTTGGAATTATTCCACCCGAACTTATGATAAATATTCCTGCACTTACAATAATTGCCTTCCAACTAATAATGTCTAATATGTTAAAAGTAGTGAAGCCAATTTTATCCATGATATTTGGAATATTGGGTATTGCACTTGGCTTCAGTTTTATGTCCTTTTCTATGGCCGGGATTACAATTGTTATGGGAACTATAATTTTAGCATTTGGTGAAATGGCAAGTTCTCCAAGAATACAGGAATATATTGGTAGGATAGCACCAAAAGATAAAGTGGCACTTTATATGGGATATAGTTTTCTACCGGTGGCAGGCGGAAACCTTATAGGAGGATTGCTTTCAGGAAATTTATATGCCTCTCTTTCGGATAAATATATATTCTTAAGAGACTATTTAAACGTAAGAGATATTAAATTCTCACCTGAAATAAACAATGATAACGGACTTTTGTTTAAGGCCGCTATGGAAAATATGGAAATGACAAAAGAACAATTAAATACACTTTTATTTGCACAATATAATCCCGGAACAATTTGGTATGTATTCGCCGCAATTGGAGCCGTAACATCAATATTATTGTTTATTTATAATAAAAGGGCTGTCTAAAAGTTTAAAATACAAATAGTTAACAGGTTGGGTTTTTGTACCAATTTGTTAAGTATTTGAATACAGGGGACTATTCTCCAATTCGACTTTTCTGTTTTTCTCTTAAGTTTATTTAAGAAATTGATTTGTAGATTAAGGAGTTAAATCTTAATTTTACAAACTCAAAAAATTATATAATATTATGGATAAAGTTATTGAATATATACGCGATAATAAAGAGCGTTTTTTAGAGGAATTATTTGAAGCAATCAGAATCCCATCAGTTAGTTCTTTGACAGAGCACAAGGGGGATATGGTTAAAATGGCCGAGAAGTACAAAGAGGTTCTTTTAAATGCAGGAGTTGATAAAGCGGAGGTTATGCAAACAAAAGGAAATCCTGTTGTTTATGCTGAAAAAATTATAGACCCATCTTTACCAACCGTTTTGGTATATGCTCATTATGATGTAATGCCTGTTGACCCAATAGATTTATGGGACTCAAAACCATTTGAGCCGGAAGTGAGAGATGGTAAGATTTTTGCCCGTGGTGCCGATGATGATAAAGGACAGGGTTTTATCCAGGTAAAAGCCTTCGAATCAGTAGTAAAAAATGATAAACTTGCTGTAAATGTTAAGTTTATGATTGAAGGTGAAGAGGAAATAGGTTCTGTAAGTCTTGGTGATTTTTGCGAAGAGCATAAGGAAATGTTAAAATCAGATATTATTCTTGTTTCTGATACAGGAATGATTGCTGAAGATATACCATCAATAACTACAGGCTTGAGAGGCCTTGCATATTGGGAAGTTGAAGTTATTGGACCTAACCGCGACTTACATTCAGGATTGTTTGGTGGTGGAGTTGCAAACCCTATAAACGTTTTATCCAAAATGATTGCATCCATGACGGATGAGGACAATAAGGTTGTAATACCTGGTTTTTATGATGATGTATTGAATGCAAGTGATGAGGAGCGTAAGAAGTTAAATGAAGCTCCATTCAGTCTTGATGAATATAAAAAAGCAATAGATGTTGAGGAAGTTGATGGTGAAAAAGGATATACAACTATAGAACGTACTGGTATTCGACCATCATTTGATATTTGTGGTATTTGGGGAGGGTATACAGGCGAAGGTGCTAAAACTGTTTTACCTTCCAGAGCATATGCAAAAATTTCTTCACGCTTGGTTCCTGATCAGGATCATATAAAGATAGCCAAAATGTTTGAAGAATATTTTACCAGCATTGCACCTAAATCAGTAAAGGTAAAGGTTACTACATTGCATGGGGGACAGGCATATGTTTGTCCGATCGATTTACCTGCATATAAAGCTGCTGAAAAAGCATTTGAGAAAGTTTATGATAAAACTCCTGTTCCAATGCGCAGCGGTGGTAGTATTCCTATTATCTCAACATTTGAGCAAATTCTGGGAACCAAAACAATTTTAATGGGCTTCGGACTTGAGTCGGATGCTATCCACTCACCAAACGAGAATTTCCCACTGGTGAATTTCTACAACGGTATTGAAACTGTAGCATGGTTCTATAAATACTTTGCTGAAGAAATGAAATAGTTTCTGTAAATGAAATAAATGAAAAGAGGCTTTCCGATTAGGAGAGCCTTTTTTTGTTATTAATTATTAGTTGTGAATTATGAGTTGCCGTTAGATCAATAACGCCAACCTACATTTCATTTCGGGAGGTAAAGAATGACTGATAACTATTTGACTAATAAACCCTCACTTTAAATACCAAAAAGATTATAACTAAATGTCATTTTTTAAAAATTATTCATCTTTCGGCTTTCTTGGCCTTCTGGTTCTTTTGTTAGGATTAGTTGGTTCATCCCTGCGAAAGGACTTCCTTTCCCCTGATGGCTTGCTTGGTGAATCTTCGGTTTTGCTTCTAAAGTTCTTTTTTCTGTCGCCTTCAAATTTCTTTTTATCGTCGGTTGATTTTGGTTTTCTATGTCTTCTGCTATTCTTTTCGTAAGACGAGAATTCTTTATCGTTATCCCAACTGGGAGAAAATGTTTTCTTTTTGAACTTATTTTCACTTTTTGGTTTATCGCTGTCAGACTTATATTTTTCTTTCTTCGATCCCTCATAAAGGTCGAATTTCATATACTTGGTTTCTATAGGCCCATTATAAAGATCATATTTTTTGGATGGACGAAGACCAATGAACTTTGATGCTTCTGCATTAGGAGTAATTATCCAGGCTGTAAACCCGGAAAAATTTGTCTTTAGAGTATCCCCGATTCCTCTGTATAAATCTCTCAGTTCACCTCTTTCCTCTAATCTTTTACCATAGGGTGGGTTAAAAATAAGTACCCCATTTTTACTCTCTGGGATTAACTGGTCGAAGTATTTATTTTCGGTAGTTACATCTTTGTGTAATCCAGCATTTTTAAGATTTCTTTTTGTAATATTTACTGCTACTACCGACCTGTCGGAGGCAATTATATTACATTCTGTTTCTGATATCTTTTCGTTAGCCTCATTCTTAACCTTCTCCCATAATTCAGTATTGAAATCATTCCAGTTTTGAAAGGCATATTTTTCACGGTAATATCCCGCAGGAATATTCATGGCAATCATGGCTGCTTCCATAGGAATTGTTCCTGAACCGCACATAGGATCTATCAGGTCCATACTTGCATCCCAGCCACTGAGTTTAATCATCCCGGCTGCAAGTATTTCATTAATAGGGGCTTTGTCGACAGCAATTTTATATTCTCTTTTATGTAAAGATTCTCCAGAACTGTCTAGTGAAATAGTACAAATATCATGAGCAATATGCACGTCAATATAAATATCAGGCTTTTCTATATTAACCCATGGACGACGTCCTTTTTTACCCCTAAACTGATCTACTATGGCATCTTTTACTCTTAGTGAGGCAAAGTGAGAGTGATCTACTTCCGAATAAAATACATTGGCATTTATAATAAAACTCTGGTTTAAATCAAAAATATTAGTCCAGTCAATTTTTTTTACCTTTTCATAAAGCTGATCATTGCTTTTGGCTTCGAAAACGCCAATAGGCTTGAGTATTCTGATGGCAGTCCTGCACAGGTAATTGCATTTATAAAGTAACTCCTCATCTCCTCTGAAGCTTGCTCCTCGTTTTATTATTTCAACATCTTTTGCGCCTAAATCTGTAAGTTCTTTGGCAAGTACCTCTTCTAAACCGGCAAAAGTTTTAGCCAGATAATCAAATCCAGGCTCAAAAGTTTTTAATCCTTCCATAGGCCGGCAAAATTAACTAAATTGCGTCACATAATATTTTGATTGATTATAAATTTTAATATGGAAATAAAAGAAGCTCAAAATAAAGTCGATCAGTGGATTAAAACCACAGGAGTGAGGTATTTTAATGAACTTACCAATATGGCTATACTGACCGAAGAGGTAGGTGAGCTGGCAAGGATTATAGCCAGAAAATATGGTGAGCAGTCATTTAAAGAATCGGATAAAGATTATAATATGGCCGATGAAATGGCCGATGTTTTGTGGGTTTTGATTTGCCTTGCCAACCAAACAGGTGTTGATTTGGAGGAGGCACTAATAAAGAATATTGAAAAGAAATCCCTCAGGGATGAAAATCGGCATAAGAATAATCCCAAACTTAAGAACTAATTTATTCCATTAATTGTGTTGACATATAAATTGCGGATGCCAGGGTGTTCGACTCTTTTCTCCCAAGTGCTTTTGAATAACGCTCCTTTAAGTTTTCCCAGGCCTCTTCAATAAGTGGTATTTTTTCTTCACCCTTTTTAGTTATTTTTATTGAAGTATTTCTGCCAATAACTTTTCTTCTTAAAAACCCTCTAGCCTCCATCTTATCAACTAATCGCGTTACAGTTGACTGATTTAGAAATAACTTTTCACTAATTTCTTTAGGCCTTATACCTGACTCTTCATTTACAAGCATTAATAAAAAGCCATATGATGAACTTAGGCCGCTAATAGCAAATTCTTCATCCGCCATTTTAGTTAAAATACGTGACAAGGCATTGGTAGAAAAATGTAAACATCCGCTGAAATCCTTTTCTTTATCTTTCATAAAACAAAAATAGAAAAATGCTTGTATATACAAGGCTGAAGGATTATCTTTTAGTGTTTAATTTCCGAGCAGTTATAGTATTTATACTCTAACAACATTTTAATTGAAAATAATATTTACTAATCTTCCGGGTCAATCCTCTCTCCAACAACTGTACTGGTAAAGGCTGATCTGTATGCTGTAAACCATCCCAAGGCTCCATTGGATATGTTACTGGTTACATTTGCAGGTGGACCACTAAAGAGGGGAATGCTTGGGCTTATCTCCGTTTGGACTTCTGTAACGAAATTAGCATATTCCTCGCTGATATTTGATAAAACTAAAGTAAAAACATCTCCGGGTTCTAGTTTTTCACTGTCTAAAAACATAACCGCTATTCCATAGGTATAATTTCCATTGTATAATCTATCATCAGAAATATTTACATTTTGTATGCTGTCAGTAATTAGAACTCCATTGCGCATACCGTTGAACATATAGAAATCTTTACGTGGAGGGTCAGTAGCGTAAAAGTTTATTAACCATGCTTCGAACCTTGAGTTCCATTCTACTGCTATCGAATCGATATCATCAGATAATGGCTGTATAGTAGTTTGTGCTGAATAATCTTTATATCCGGCTATTTCATTTTCAAGTTCAATATTTAACTCATAGG
>PKTD01000167.1 GCA_002869315.1 Marinilabiliales bacterium
AGTTCAATGCTCTCGAAGGCCAAACGGTTTGGTTTATTCTTTATACCTGCCTCTCTCAATTCTACATCCGAAACTTTTCCTGATTTCTCATGGAAAAACATAAATTCGGGGGCATGTGGTGCCGCCGGAGCAGTCATAAACTTCATATTCTTTAACTCTTCAAGGCCTTCCAGATTTTCTAATTCAGCCAAAACTTTCAACTCTTTTATTTCATCAAGACTTTCCAAATCCTTTAGCATAATCTCATGAGAAACTTCAAACTCATGATTTGCATTTTCCAGTTCTTTCTGAATGATTTCCATCTGTATGTCGATATCCTTTAATTCAGAACTCAGGTCTATAACTTTTTCATTACCATCATCATCAACCCACTTAATTATACCTTTATGATCACCAACGCCGGTGGTAAATGAATATGTTTTTTCACCATCTGTATTAACTTCTATATTACCATCCTTATCTTTTATTACATATACATTTTTGCTCTTGCTAACATTACCATCTGAGTCAACACTAACTTCAATGCTTACATCCTCTCCTTTAGTATCAATGCCATATTTCTCCAGATGAATATCTTCTGAATCACCGGTAACGGTAAAAGTTGTATCAAAAACAACTTTTTTACCATCTTCTACCCTTACTGTTTTTACCTTTACTTTTTTCTCCTTTTTATCAGCTTTTGCTTCCTGGGCCCTGATAGGTTGAGAAACAACTATTAAACCTCCAAAAATTGCGAGTAAACTGATTGCGATTAATCTTTTCATTTTTTCTATTTTTTAGTTTAAATTCGATTACTTTTTTTAACAATACAAAACTATTTACACTAATCACTGTTTGCGGTTAAGGCCGGTTAAAAAAGGTTAAAGAAAGGTTAAAGTTGTAGTAATCAGCGAAATCCTTAGTACTTTTGAAAATCGAAACTAATAAAAATTAGATGCGTCCTCATTATAGAAACATAATAATTTTAATGTCTTTAAGCCTTTTAGGAATAATCCTTGTGCAGGCTTTATGGATAGATTATGCCATTAAAAAGGAAAAATCTGTTTTCAACAAAACTGTTTATAAGTCGCTGAAGGAAACGGTTGACAAACTGGAAAGAAAAGAAATGTTTTATTTCATGAATGAAAAAATAGAACTACCTCCAGCACCGAAAGCACCAGTCATTAATTATAAGTGGGAAAGCCAAAAACTCGACTCCTTAATAAAACTCAATAGCGATATACATAAAAAGATAAATGACAAAAACAGAAAAGTCCACACCATTAAATCAAATAATGGACAAACTGTAATTGTTGTTAGCGACTCTACTGAGAATTCAAAAGCCACTGTTAAGATAAGTGCAAACTTTGACGATGAAAATACATTTTTTGATAATGATGTGGAATTTATACTTGGTAGTGAGATTGATGCTGTAGAACATATTGCTGATTCCATTCAAAGGGTATTTGAAATACAGGCAGTTAAAGAGAAGGTTGTGGAAGAGAAAATGGAACAATTCCAGAAAAACATGGACAAATGGGTGATGGAATACAGTTTCAATAATGAAAGAGAAGAACTGCTTATAGGAAACAAGAACCTGGATACTATTTTAAGTAAGTCGCTTAAAAATAATGGCATCGACCTGGATTACCAATACCAAATACTTGAAAAAAACGAGGCTGAAAATACACTTATAAAATCCATGCCCGATACAAGTTCTGTTTTAGATTTGGAATATGAAACCCAACTATATCCCAACGATTTATTCAAAAGCAATACTTATATTAGTATAGGTTTTCCTAGTCTTAATAGTATGATTTACAAATCATTATATTTATTGATAATAGGATCTCTCGTATTTACAACTATAATTTTATTAACTTTTGGAACCACCTTATACTATATACAAAAACAAAAGAAAATATCTGAAGTTAAGTCTGACTTCATAAATAATATGACCCATGAGTTTAAAACTCCTATCGCTACCATAAGTCTTGCGTCATCAGCTATTGAATCGCCGAAGGTGAGCGGAAATAGTGAAAAGACCAATTATTATGTAGACATTATAAAAAAAGAGAACAAAAGAATGAACTCTCAGGTTGAGCGAGTGTTACAAATGGCTCAAATAGATAATGACGATTTCAGTTTAAATCTGGAGGAAAATGATGTGCATGATATTATCGAGAATGTTGCCAATGTCCTAAATATGAGGGCTGAAGATAAAGAAGGAAGGATAATAACTTCCTTAAAAGCATCCTGTTATAAAATCAAAGTGGATGAAATTCATTTTGCAAATGTACTCAATAACCTCATCGACAATGCTTTGAAATACAATGATAAAAAGCCTGAGATATTAATTGAAACAAGTACCAGAAACAATAAATTTATTTTGGAAGTTTCCGATAATGGTATGGGAATGGGCAAAGAAATACAAAAGCATATTTTCGACAAATTTTATCGCCGACCAAGCGGAAATATCCATAATATTAAAGGCTTTGGCTTAGGGTTGAGTTATGTGAAGGCCATAGTGGAATCCCATGGTGGAGAAATATTTGTTAATAGTGAAGTGGGCAATGGCAGCAAATTTACCATATCTTTAATCTGTAAATCATAAAAAAATGGCTAGTTTACTATTGGTAGAAGACGACAGGAGTTTTGGTACGGTTTTAAAATCATACCTCGAACTTAGCGATTTTGATGTCGATTGGGTTGATGACGGCAAATTCGCATTTCCAAAATTTGAATCAAAAAAATATGACTTAGTAATACTGGATGTGATGCTTCCCAATGTAGATGGTTTTACTATTGCTAAGCAGATAAAAGAGAGTAATTCTGAAACTCCATTCATCTTTATTACTGCAAAAACATTAAGAGAAGACATACTTAAAGGGTATAAGTCGGGTGCCGATGATTACATTACCAAACCATTCGATACAGAGATACTGCTATTCAAAATAAAGGCAATATTAAGCCGAGGAGGTGGAAATAATCATCACATAACCGAATGCTTCAATTTTGGTAAATTTAAATTTAACCCTAAAACCAGAGTATTGAAAAATGAAGATGTGAATACAGAAAAAAATCTCTCACCTAAAGAGTCGGAATTATTAAAATTACTATTGGAACAAAAAGGCGAACCATTACCTAAAAGCCTGGCATTAAATAATATATGGGGTGATGCTAATTATTTCACCACACGTTCGATGGATGTTTATATAACTAAATTGAGAAAATATCTGGCCGATGATGAATCAATAAATATTATTACTATACACGGTTCAGGTTATAGGCTGGTTTATGGTGATGATAATAACTCTATTTAACACGAACCACTTTTTGAACTCCATCAACTTTCAAGAGTTTAGCAATCAACTGACTTAAGTGGTCGGTGTCTTTTATCAATACGCTAAGTATTCATGAAAAATTTTTTCCCTTAGTTGTAAAGTTAATTGACCGCATATTAACTTTCAGATCGGTGGTAATGATATTTGTTATGCTTCCCACAATTCCCAGCTTATCCTCTCCTGAAACTTTTAGGTTGATATTTACAAAAGCCCCTTCCCCGTTTTTTATCCATTGAACCTGTACTAATCGATAGGGATAATTTTCTTTAAGACGTTTTGCATTGGGGCAATTATTTCTGTGAATGGTTATTCCACTGGCAATGGTAACAAAACCAAATACTTTATCACCCATAATTGGATTACAGCATTTTGCCATACGATAATTTATATTCTTTAGGTTCTTACCAATATAAATTATATCATTTGTATCATCTGTTTTATCCGCCTGAGTCTTTAATTTTTCTTCTTTCTCTTCTCTGGCAGCAATTTCATCAGCCCTTATTTGTGTTTCATCTTTATTGATAAATTCCTGAAGCACCTTCTTAATATCCGGAATCTCAAGTTTCTCAGATGCGATTAAATAATATAAATCAACACTGGTTTCCAGTTTATAATGTTTTACAAGCACGTTAATAAGGTCGTCTGTACTTTTAAATTTCCAATTTTTAAATTTTCTCAGCAGCAGTTCTTTACCATTTTCTGCTTCCTTATATTTATCCTCTTTGAGTTTCCTTTTTATTTTAACTCTTGCTCTTTCAGTATTTACAAAAGAGAGCCAGTCGAGTTTCGGCTTTTGATTTTTAGAAGTTATAATATCAACCTTATCACCATTTTTAAGTTCATACCTTATAGGTACTACTTTATTATTAACCTGTGCTCCCTGGCAACTGCTACCAACATCAGTATGTATTTCAAATGCAAAATCCAAAACTGTGGAGCCTGCTTTTAATTGCTTAAGGTCTCCCTTTGGAGTAAACACAAAAATACTTTCGTTGGCCTTACTATTTCCCGTTTTATATGCAGAATCATGCTGAATTTGTTCAGGATTTTCAAGAATATCTCTTACCTGTGTTAACCAGTCATCAGTATTTTTTCTATTCATTACCCCTTTATATGCCCAGTGAGATGCTTGTCCCTTTTCAGCAACTTCATCCATTCGTTTTGTACGAATCTGAACCTCAACATATCTGTCGTTTTGAGATTTCACGGTTGTATGCAAAGACTCATATCCACTCGCCTTAGGAGTTGAGATCCAGTCTCGTAGACGTTTTGGGTCAGGAGAATAGAAGTTTGTTACCACCGAATAAACTCTCCAGCAATCTTCTTTTTCCTTTTTAGGCTTTTTGCTGTTTATTATTATCCTGATAGCAAACAAATCATAAACCTGATCAAAATCAATATTTTGCCTCTTCATCTTAGCCCATATACTTGGAATAGATTTGGTTCGCCATTTAATTTCAAAGTCGAACCCTTGTGCAAACAATTCTCTTTCAAAGGGTCGAATAAAGTCTTGTATAAATACTTCTCTTTTTGCTCTTGTCTCCTGAATTTTTGTCTCAATGACCTTATAAATATCTGAATTTTCATAAAGCATTACTCTCTCTTCCAGTTCGGTTTTTATCTTATATAAACCTAAACGGTGAGCGATGGGAGTATAAATATATTTTACTTCCTGAATGAGGGCATCTTTACGATCTCCAAGATTATCAATATTCCTCAAGTCGTTGAGATCGTGAGACAAACGAATTAGAATAACTCTAATATCATCTACCAGCGACAAAAACAACTTACTAAAGGTTTCCGATTGAAAACTAACTCTTTCAGTTTTAAGGCTGGATACTTTAATAAATCCGTTTAATATTTCAACAATATTATCTCCAAAATCTTTTTTAAGAGTTTCGGGGCTAACTATCTTATTTATTACCAGGCCATGCAATAGGGAACATATTGCAGATGTAGGACCTAATCCTATTTCTCTAATACAAGTTTCGGCAACATCAATTACATGATCTTTGTACAGGCGATCTTTTTCATCAAGTTTAGGAGAGTATTTCTCAACATACTCCATTGCTTTCTGAATTGATTCTTTATCCTTTTTTGCAATAGGTTTACCACCTATTACCATCAAACTATCAAGTTTATCTTTCCCCATATTTACTAAGAGTGACCCGCACTCGTTACGGTTAGCAAAAATAATTATTTTAATCACAAAAAAAACCGCCCTGGAAAAACGTCCCGGGCGGTTCTTTATTTCTTTTTGTCAGAAGATTTAACTTTCTTTATCACCCTCTGTCATACCGGGATCTTCACTAATGGAATCTCTCATCTTTGTATCTGCCTGAATATTCTGGAATTTATAATAATCCATAATACCCAAATTGCCACTACGGAATGAATCTGCAATTGCCATAGGTATCTGTGCTTCTGCCTGAATAACATTTGCTTTTGCTTCCTGTGCTTTGGCTTTCATTTCCTGCTCCTCAGCAACCGCCATAGCTCTTCTTTCCTCGGCTTTAGCCTGAGCAATATTCTTATCTGCATTAGCCTGATCCATCTGAAGTACAGCACCAATATTTTTCCCTATATCAATGTCTGCAATATCAATTGATAGAATTTCAAATGCTGTTCCCGAATCCAATCCTTTATCTAATACAACTCTTGAAATTGAATCCGGATTTTCAAGTACAGCCTTATGTGAATCGGCAGAACCAATAGAAGAAACAATACCTTCACCAACACGTGCTAAAACTGTTTCTTCACCTGCGCCACCAACTAACTGCTGGATATTTGCTCTTACTGTTACCCTTGCCATAGCAATTAACTGAATACCATCCTTAGCCACTGCTGCAACTTTTTTAGTATCAATAACTTTTGGATTAACAGACATCTGAACTGCCTCCAAAACATCACGACCGGCAAGATCAATTGCAGTTGCAGTCTGGAAGTCTAACTCCATATTTGCCTTATCGGCAGAAATCAAAGCATTTACCACCTGTTGTACTCTACCTCCTGCAAGGAAGTGAGCTTCTAAATCATCTCGTTTTAGAATAATGCCCGCTTTAGTGGCACCAATCATACTATTTACAATTACTCTTGGTGGCACTCTACGCCATCTCATAAGCACCAATTGTAGTAAGTTTATTCTAACACCTGAAACAAGTGCTGTAAACCATAAACCAACTGGAATGAAGTAAAAAATTAACCATAAGAAAAATATGGCAGCTACTCCAATTGCTATTATTACATACATTTCATTCATATCACTTCTGTATTTGTTTTATATATACTTTATTTCCTTTAACTTTAAAAACTTCAATATCAGTACCCTCATCGATAAATTCAGATTGGGCGCTTACTTCTATATATTCACCATTTATTAATGCCTTACCCATTGGAACACATCTACTAATAGTTACTCCCTTTTCACCCACCTTAATAGTTTGGGAGTTCACAAGATTAACTTTACCCGTATTTTGGGTTTTTAGCATTGCCATATTCCAGGTTTTTGACCTTACAGCTAATACTACTCCCACTACATTAATTCCAATAGTAGAAAGCAAAACAATATTACCTTCCATTGTCCCAATGTTGGTATACGACATCCAGACACCTGCTGCCATCAGCCCGAAACCAACCAAACCAACTACTCCGGCTCCCGGAATAACAAGTATTTCAAGAACTAATAAAATTAGTCCAATTAATATTAGCGAAATTATAATCCACCACATAACTTATTGTATTTCAACTGTTAACTCACGGTTTGACAATTCAAGATGATAGGGTTTTAATTCATTAAATGTACCCGACTTAACGGAACACTTACCTTTATAATGTGCTATCATAGCACAGTTTTCAGCTTGCATAGGATCATGCTCACATACCTCTATCAAAGAATCAATAACAAAATCAAAGGTGTTTACTTCATCATTATAAAGAACCAGTTTCCTGTGTTCTTCCTCTTTGAGATCGTTATTCCCTATGGGCTGTTTCTTTTCTTTAAGCATGAATCCAATTATTATCAGACCAAACAAAGTTAGAATAATTTTTTGTTGTGCATCATTTAAAACAATAAATTTTGTGAAATTGAATTATTTACATTTGCAGCATGAATAAGTTTCTATTATTTAAAGACAAACTAAAAACATCTTTACAAAATTTGCCGGGTATCGAGGCTCAGTTAAAAATGGCTCCTATTACCCGATTACAAGAACTACAGAAACAAAGAAATAGTGCAAAACCCCGAAAAAGTGCCGTACTCGTTTTGTTTTATCCTTATAAGGAGAAACTAATGTTGGTATTAATGAAGCGCACTGATGATAATACAGTTCATAGCGGACAAATATCGTTTCCCGGAGGCAAGTATGAAAAGCAAGATAAAAACTTGCAGGAGACTGCCCTTAGAGAAGCAAACGAAGAAATGGGAATTATTCCTGAAAAAGTTGAAATAATTGGAGAACTCAGTAAACTATATATTCCCCCCAGTAATTTTGAAGTATTTCCATATGTTGGCTTCACAGCCGAAAGACCAGATTTTATTGCCAACAAAATTGAAGTAGCTAGAATAATCGAAACAGAGGTGAATATTCTTTTAAATCCTGCAACCTTTACAAAAAAAGATATCAATCACCGAAACGGTAGTTTGGTAAATGTACCCTGTTATTATTTTGATAATAATTTGATTTGGGGTGCTACGGCTATGTTAATTAGTGAGTTGACTATGATAATTAACAATGATTATAATGAAGTTTTCAATAATTAAATATTGATTTCTCTTAAGTAATCAGATAAATTGTTGTATTTAAACTCAAACTCCTCATCAATAATTTTTTGCGAAGAAACCCTTTTACCAAAAAGTAATATATCTGCCATTTCACCATATAAAACTTTGAATACTAAGGATGGTACAGCAGGCATGAAAAATGGTTTCCCCAACGATTTCGCCAATTGCCTCATAAACTCCCTATTGTTGACAAACTCAGGAGCAACAGCATTGAAAACGGAGTTTAAACTTTCATTTTCAATTACGAAATGAAACATTCTCACCAGATCCTCAATTGCAATCCATGGCATATTTTGTTTTCCGCTTCCCAGAGGAGATCCAATACCCAGTTTTACCGGCATTGCCATTTTAGAAAGTGCACCTCCATTTTCACCTAATACTATTCCTATCCGTAGCATATTGGTTCTGATACCTAAATCACGAATCTTCTTTACTTTATTCTCCCATTTTACAACTACCTGAGCAAGAAAATCTTTTCCAGGCTCTGAAGTTTCATCACATAATGTATCGGAATCGTCATGACCGTAATATCCTACTGCTGAAGCAGATAAAAACAGCTCTGGTTTTTTAGAGGATTTTTTTACTGCATTGTAGAGCAAGTCTGTAGTCTTAAGTCTGCTATCTAATATTGCATTCTTTCTGGATTCGGTCCATCGCCCACCGGCAACACTTTCGCCTGCCAGATGTATTATAATATCAGCAAACTCTATTGCTCCTTCCTCAAGAAAATCTTCCTTATAATCCCATCTAAAAGATTTTACTCCTGCTATATTATCCCTGCGGCTCAAAACAGCGATATTATAGCCCTTAACCGATAAAAACTCACTTAAAGCCTTACCAATAAATCCACTTCCTCCGCTAATCAGAATATTTTTTTTCTTTGCCATATTACTATTTGTCCTTTAAATATTTATCAGCAACTGAAGATAACGAACTAGTCTTATCATCTTTATGTATATGATTATGAAAATAAGTTAGTTTATTCATAACTTTAAGTGTTGCCTGAACCTCCTCATCAGTTAAATTACCCATAATTATTTCTGCAGCCACCTGCATCGAATCGAAAGAACTCATAACCTCTTTTACGCCCTCCTCAGTAAGTGAAATGCGTTTTGCACGTTTATCTTTTTCGTCAGGGTATTCATAAATCAATCCATTATTTATCATTCTTTTAATAATCTCGCTACCGCTGGATACCTCCATCAAATGAGTGTCTATCAATTCCTTTTTAAGCATACTTTCCTCTCTCAACAAAGTTGATAAAAAGCCAAATTCGTCCAAAGTTTTAATATTCGTTTCCGACAAGGCTTTTTTGGTATAATGCTTTGCAAAGCGAAATAGCCCGGCCAGTAAAGTGGAGAATTCTACTTCGGCAAAAGATTTATACTTTTTGAAATCTTCCTTTTTATAATTTGATTTAGGAGGAAGATTACTTATAATTAACTTATCACTTAAGTAACTTGAAAACTCTCTTAAATCGTTGTTGTCAAACTCATTATCATATTCCTCTAAATAATCTATCAGAGATTTTAAAAGAACTACATCAACCGACATAAAAAAAATATTAAAAATTTGTTATTTATTACGTTTTTGTATTATTTTTGCAAATTTAATACTAATTTGTATTACTATGAAGAAAATAACGATTTTTTTTACAACAATTTTGATTTTTGCTTTGCTGGGTTCTTGCAGCAGTTCGAAACTAACAACTGAAACTATTGTTTATAAAGACAATAAAGCCGGTCATAACCTCAGTATTGAATTAATAAAAGGTGAGGCTTTCAACAATCCCACTTACGTTATGTGGATGGAAGATATGGATGGTAATTTCCTAAAAACCATATTTATAACTAAATCTTATGCAACAGGAATTTATGGCCATAAAATGACATCAGACTCTACATGGTCGAATGAAGAAGGAGAATCCATTCAGGCAGCCGCCTTACCATACTGGACTCATAAGAAAGGTTTAATTGATGGTAAACATCTAATACCTACACCAAAACATCCTTATGTAGATGCTTATGCCGGGGCAACACCGAAATCTGATTTTATTTTCCAAACTGATGATAGTTCTATGGAAAAGCCTTACAGAATATTGTTGGAGGTAAATCAGCCATGGGACTTTAATAAATATTGGACAAATAGCAAATATATCGATAACCTGCAGTACAAACGATCGGCCCAGCCTAGTGTAATATACTCAGTTACAGTAAATACAGATGAAAGCGAATACTTTCTAAACCCCATAGGTCATGGTGATCCTATAGGTGAAAACGGCAAACTGTATACTAACTTATCAAATCTGACTACTTCGAAAGAGATTTTTAAAAGTATTAAACTGAATTACTCAAAATAAAACTGAAAACATGAATTATCTAAAAAATATAATACTGATATTATCCTTACTACTATTTACTATAGCAGCAAAAGCGCAAAATGCTGAACTGCATGGGAGAATTTTTGATGCGGTAAACAATGAGCCCATTGCCTTTGCAAATATCATAGTGGATGGTACCCAAATTGGAACAACCAGTGAGTTCGAAGGTAATTTTATAATTACAGGCCTGAAACCGGGATTCGTCAAGTTAAGAGCATCCTATGTGGGATATAAGACAAAAGTAAGTTCCGATATAATAGTTAGTAATACTAATATTCCTTACATAGAACTTGCCATGGAACCCAGCGAACAACTTCTTAAAGAGGTTGTAATCACTGTAGATCCTTTTGAGAAAAAGCAAGAGGCTCCGCTTTCAATGCAAAGCATTGGGGTAAAGGAAATTGAGAGCAACCCTGGTAGTAACAGAGATATCTCCAGAGTAATACAATCGTTCCCCGGAGTTGGTTCTACACCTGCTTTCAGAAATGATGTAATTAGTAGAGGTGGTGGCCCCAGTGAAAATAGATTTTTTATGGATGGTATAGAAATCCCTGTCCTCAACCACTTTGCAACTCAGGGCGCTTCAGGAGGACCAGTAGGCATAATCAATGCTGACTTTATCGAGAATGTGGACTTCTATTCCGGATCATTCCCTGCTAATAAGTATAATGCTCTTAGCGGAATTTTAGATTTTAGACAAAAAGAAGGTAGTAAGGATAAGACAAATATACAGGCAACCCTCGGCGCAAGTGAAATTGCCCTTACATTGGATGGTCCAATTGGTAAAAAAACATCTTATATATTTTCCATTAGAAGGTCTTATTTGCAATTTCTATTCTCGGCAATAGGACTTCCATTCCTTCCAACTTATAACGACTATCAGTTAAAATTAAAGACTAATTTCAATAAGAAAAATCAATTAACAATTATAAGTATTGGGTCTCTGGATCAGTTAACTCTTAATACTGGCATAAAGGATCCCGATGAATCGCAGGAATACATTTTAGCGCAGATACCAGTGAATAATCAATGGAGTTATACCTTTGGAGTAAACTACAAAAACTTCTTTAAAAACGGTTTTCATACTTTCGTATTTAGTCGTAATATGCTGAATAACAGCTTCTACAAATATCCTGATAATGATGATAGCAAGCCAAAGACTTTCGACTATTTATCAACTGAGGCTGAAAACAAATTAAGATATGAATTATCAATGCGAAAAAATGGTTTTAAATATATCTTTACAGGAAACCTTGAATATGCCGACTATTATAATAAAACCTATCAGCAACTATATTTAAACGATAGTTTGATAGATTTTAATTATACTACTTCATTCAATATGGTAAAATATGGTGCCTCTGCTCAGGTAAGTAAGAAAATTCTTAATAATAACCTTTTGGTGTCAGCCGGTCTTCGTTTCGATGGTAATAATTATAATTCAAATACATCCAACCCATTGAATCAACTATCACCAAGAGTTTCCTTAAGTTATTCTTTAACAGAAAAAGACATAATAAATTTTGGTGTAGGAAGGTATTTTCAACAGGCTGCCTATACTACTCTGGGATTTAGAAATAATGCAGGTGATTTGGTCAACAAAGACGGAAAAGGATTTATTGGTGTAAACCATATTAACCTTGGTTATGAACATAGATTTTCAGAGGCCATCCTACTTTCTGCAGAAGGTTTTTATAAAGATTATTTCCAATATCCAATCGATTTGATAAATGGTGTCAGCCTGGCAAATCAGGGTGCAGAATACAGCAGTGTAGCCGGTGCGGCCCCGGTAAGTTTTACTGGTAAAGGAAGGGCTGTTGGATTCGAGCTATTGAGTAGAATTAACCTCAAATCATTTAACTTTCTGGGATCTTATACTTTCGTTAGAAGTTTATTTACAGACCTTAAAGGTGATTATATACCGTCTTCATGGGACAGCAGGCACCTGCTAACCCTAACAGGTACAAAGAGTTTCGATAAAAACTGGAGAGTAGGTTTCAAATGGAGATTTGTAGGTGGCCTGCCATATACTCCATACGATTTGGAGACTTCTGCTAATATTGAAGCATGGAATGCAAGAGGTCAGGCTTACTTTGATTTCTCTGAACTCAATACATTACGTTTTGAAGCATTCCACCAATTAGACCTAAGGGTTGATAAGAATTTCTTTTTCGATAAATGGGCTTTGATGGTATATATTGATATTCAAAACGTATATAATTTTCAAAACAGAGGCCAGGATTATATTATCAGAGAGAAAAATCCGGATGGAAGTTTTAAAACCACCAATAACGGCCAGGATTATGTACTCAAAAGTGTAGAAAATTTTTCAGGAACAGTACTACCTACATTGGGTATTATGATAAAATTATAACACTCCCTGAGATTTTGATAATTTATTGTTAAATTAAATTTGTTCTTCGACAAACTTATTAAATACTTAACTTTGCCGTTCCATTCTCTTAAAATCATAACTAATTTATGGAACGCCATTTATTGTCGAAATCAACATTTATAAGAAGCAATCAGTGTTTAAAGTCACTGTATCTGAATAAAAAAAGACCGTTCTTGCGTGACAAACTTAGTCCGCAACAGAGAGCAAAATTTCAGAGAGGTCACAAAATTGGAGAGTTGGCACAACAACTATTCCCTGGCGGAATAGATATGAGGCCTAAATCTCCTTCTCAATATCAGAAGAGGGTTCTTGAAGTAAAGCATCTGATTGATACTAACTCACAAAACATAATTTATGAAGCAAGTTTTCAGTATGACCAACTACTTGCAATACTGGATATACTTGTTAAAGTAGGTGATGAATGGATAGCTTATGAAGTTAAAAGTTCATTAGGCATTTACGATACATATATTTTGGATTCTGCGTTTCAATACTATATTATTACTAATTCAGGAATAAATCTTAAGGATTTTAAACTTATTCATATCGATCCCGATTATGAATTTGAAGGACAACCAGAAATTGGCAAACTTTTTAAAGAAGTAAGTGTTCTGGATGAGGTTTTAAAACTTCAGGACTATATAAAAGAGCAGTCACTAAGGGCGAAAGAGACATTAAAACTTGAAAAATCTCCTAATATAGAACCAGGAGAGCAATGTACAAATCCTTATCCCTGCGACTTCATTGGTCACTGCTGGAAGAAATATCCTCCTGAAGAAAGACCACAAATAGAATATAAGAACGAAGATTTTTACAATTTTCTCAATAAAATAAAGTAAGATTCCTAACTATGTCAATTAAGGGGCATAAGGTAATCTGAAAAAATTTATCAACAATACAAATTCAACTAAGGCATATTATTATTTTTGATGCATGGAAGAGACAAAAAAGAAAAGACAAAAACCTACTGAGGGGATAGCCAATAAAGGTGTTTCGCAGCAGTTTTTGGAACATGGAAAAATACCACCCCAAGCAGTAGATCTTGAGGAAGCAGTGCTCGGAGCCCTTATGCTGGAGAAGGACGCCGTATCGGCTGTAATTGATATTTTAACTACCAAAGTTTTTTATAAGGATGCACATCAAAGGATTTTTAAAGCCATATCCAGTTTGTTTGGACGCTCAGAACCAATTGATATACTAACAGTTACCAATGAACTAAAAAGTACGGGTGAACTGGAAATGGTAGGCGGACCATATTATATAACAATGTTAACTTCCCGCGTTGCCTCAGCAGCTAATATTGAATATCACGCAAGGATTATTCAGCAAAAACACATACAGCGCGATTTAATTTCTATCTCTTCCGAAATAATTAAAGATGCCTATGAAGATACTACTGATGTATTTTCACTTTTGGATAAAGCTGAGCAGAATTTGTTTTCTGTTTCAGAAACTAATCTGAGACGAAACTTTGAGGATATGCCTTCATTGGTGCGTCAGGCAATTGAAGATATAGAGAGTGCAAAAAACTCGGATTCTCATTTCCGTGGTGTCCCCAGTGGTTATGTTGATATGGACAGAATTACTTCAGGATGGCAAAAGTCGGATTTAATTATTTTGGCTGCAAGACCGTCAATGGGTAAAACTGCATTTGCACTATCCATGGCTCGTAATATGGCAGTGGATTTTGATAAACCTATAGCATTTTTCTCTCTTGAGATGTCGGCAGTTCAATTGGTAACAAGGCTTATCTCTGCTGAATCGGAATTAACTTCTGATAAATTAAAGAAGGGAGAACTTGCCGATCACGAATGGGAGCAATTAAATGCTAAAATTCGTAAACTAAGTGAAGCAAAAATATTCATCGATGATACCCCTGCCCTATCAATATTTGAACTTAGAGCAAAATGCCGTCGTTTAAAACAACAGCACGACATACAAATGGTATTTATCGATTATCTGCAACTTATGACTGCCGGCGGCGATAATAAAGGTAATCGCGAGCAGGAAATATCTCAAATTTCAAGATCATTAAAAGCATTGGCAAAGGAATTAAATGTTCCAGTACTCGCATTATCACAGTTAAGCCGTGCCGTGGAAACAAGACCTGGTCAAAGTAAAAGACCAATATTATCTGACCTGAGGGAGTCGGGAGCAATTGAGCAGGATGCCGACCTTGTGCTCTTTATTTATCGTGCAGAGTATTACAAAATTGATGAATTTGAAGATGGAACACCAACAACAGGTGTATCTGAAATTATTATTGCAAAACATCGTAATGGTGCTGTGGGTGATATAAAACTTAGGTTTATTGATAAATTTGCACGCTTCGAAGATTATATCCAGGGTGGTAATACCAGTTTCTCAACCGGAGATGTTCAGGCAGGATTTATTACAAAACAATCTAAAATGGATGATTATCGAGATTTAGGTGATGATACCCCATTTTAAAATTTGAATTTACTTATCAAAAGAATATAAAAACTAACAATTATTAATATGAAATCTTTCAAAAAATTGGCCTTTGTAGCAGCCTTGATAATGCTACCTATTTTCTTAACAACAACTTTTGCTCAGAAAAAAGTTATGTTAAAATACAACCTCAAAGAGGGATCAACATATAAAAATTTAACTAAAGTTGATCAGGAAATAGGATTTGAAGCCAACGGTCAGACAATGAGTCTGAATCAAGTAATTTTAATGAAAACCTCCATTACTGCTGAAGATGCTGAGAATAGTAATATCAGGCTAAACACAAAATTAGATGCCATGAGAATGGAACAGAGTATTTTTGGTATGGATATTATTTATGACTCTGAAATTGATAGTACTAAAAAAGACCCAATGGTACAAAAAGTTGCCGAATCACTCGATAAACTTATTGGCTCTACATATGGTGTTATTATTGATGAACAAGGCAATATTATAGAATACGATATGGGAGATTTTGGCTCCAATAGCGATATAACCAACAATCTTACCTCAGGAAATAGTTACGCAAATTTTCCTGATAAAAAAGTTGCTGTTGGTGATTCATGGGAGGCAGATATTACTCCACTGAAAGACAGCGATATGAGTTATCACACCAAGTATACTGTTGTTAAAATCAAGAAAAAAGAGGTTACCCTTGCTGTGGAAACAAAAATTAGCGGTAACAAATTGAATAATATGGATTCAAAAATTGAAGGTTCAATTACTGGTGAGATGTTAGTAGATCCTAAAACAGGATGGACAATTTCTTCAGATATGGATATGGAAATGACTATGGAACTTGATCAGCAGGGAACAAAATTCCCTGCCACAATTAGTGGTACTGTAACTGTAGAACCAATTAAGGAATAGATAAATTTGAAGAAAAAAACCATCAATATCATAAGTTTAGGTTGCAGTAAAAATCTTGTGGATTCAGAGGTTTTAATGCGCCAACTAGGTGATAATTATATCGTTAGCCACAACCTCAATACTGAAGCAGACATACAGGTAGTTAACACCTGTGGCTTTATAGGCGATGCCAAAGAAGAGTCGGTAGATACCATTTTGCAACTCACTAAAGCAAAAAGCAATGGTCTTACTAAAAAGGTTTTTGTTACTGGCTGCCTTTCTCAACGATATAAAAATGATCTAAAAAAAGAAATCCCTGATGTTGATGGTTTTTTTGGCGTTAATGATTTGCCAGAAATCTTAAAGTCGCTGGAAGTAGATTATAAGGAGGAGTTAATAGGAGAAAGGAAAATAACTACACCATCTCACTTTGCTTATTTAAAAATTTCAGAGGGCTGCGACAGAGATTGTAGTTATTGCGCAATTCCACTCATAAGAGGAAAACACAAATCCAAACCAATTGAAGAATTAGTTAAGGAAGCACAGTTTCTTGCCTCAAATGGTGTAAAAGAGTTGATACTAATTGCTCAGGATTTAACTTACTATGGAATTGACATTTATAGAAAAAGAAAAATAACTGAACTGGTTAATAAATTATCAGAAGTAAAGGGCATAGAATGGATAAGGCTACACTATGCGTATCCTGCAGCCTTTCCTTTAGACCTCATTGACGAAATAAACGATAATCCAAAAGTTTGTAATTACCTGGATATTCCTTTGCAACATATTAATAATCGTATTCTTAAATCAATGAAAAGAGCACATGACAAGGATACTACCATTAATTTAGTTGAAAAATTCCGACAAAAATTAACTAACGCTAGTCTGAGAACCACTTTTATTGTTGGATATCCGGGCGAAACAGATGAAGAGTTTGAGGAATTATATCAATTTGTTGAAAAATATAAATTTGATAGAATGGGGGTCTTTCAATATTCTGAAGAGGAAGATACTTCAGCTTTTGATTTGAAGGATGACGTAGACCCACAAACCAAGCAAGACATAGCAGATAAACTAATGATGCTGCAACAACAATTATCTCTTGAAAGGAATAAGGAAAAAGTAGGTTTAACATTAAAAGTTATTATTGACCGTAAAGAAGATCCATATTATATTGGAAGAACAGAATTTGATTCTCCGGAAGTAGATAATGAAGTCCTTATAAATATTGAAAACGAAGATTTAAAGCTAGGTGAGTTCTATAATGTGGAGATAACAAAAGCCGACTTCTTTGATTTATATGGAAAAATTAGTCCGGAAAATTAAATATACATTTTCGGAGATTTCATATTGAAAAATAACCATTTCTGAAACATTTAAACCTGGGAATACCTATATAAAAATCTACATATATTATTACTTTCTCTTTATCAATAAATTATATTTATTGGCATGCCGATTGATAGGACAATGCTATTACATTCCCCATAAGGAACAATTGTAATTGAAAAATTTGGTTTTGGTTGATTCAGGTCGGTTGTGAGATTTTCTCCCCGACCTGTTTTTTTTAGCCCGGATTTTAAAATATTGAATTGCATTCGATTAAATAAACTAATGGGAATTCTAAACCTTAAGTAAACAGGATGTTTTAAATAGTTGATTAAGTTTAGATCAGAAAAATATTGTGATCTTGGATTCTCTACAACATCAGCCAAAATAATTATCACCACCTCTCCTCATTTATTTTAATTTTGCATGTTATATAAAACAACATCTTAATTCAAAAATTAAAAAGATGATAAAAAATCTAATTATACTGATATTTATTTTACAAAGTCCATTTATATTGAGTAGCCAGAATATCAGCAACATTTTACCTGATACCATTGAGAGTGGTTATTATGAAACTGAATATGGCTCTTTAAAAATTACAGGTTGGTTTAAAGATTTCCAGTTAGATGGAGAATGGTGCACTTTCTTCGAAAACGGACAGTTACATGTTTTAGAACAATATAAAGAAGACAAGAAGCATGGTATGTACATTAAAATAAGTAAAAGAGGCTATATAGTAGAGCAAATCAATTATAAGGATGGAGTATTAAACGGCAAGAAATTACTTTTTAATGCAGGTGGCAGAATGCAGTTGGCAGAGAATTACAAAATGGGAACTCTTGATGGAGAGAGAAAAGTATATTATGAAAACGGGAAACTTCAGGAAGAATCTAACTATAAAAACGGATATAAAAATGGAAAAGCTATATGGTATAACCAAACTGCCAATGCAATTGCAGTATACAATTATGTAGACGGCGATTTTGATGGCCGTCAAGAAGCTTTTTATCCGAACGGAAATTATAAAAGTTATAAAACTTATAAAATGAACATTGCCGACGGACCTTTTAAAGAATTCTTCTCCAATGGTAATATAAAAATCTCCGGTAACTATAAAAATGGTGATAAAAATGGGAAATGGATTACTTATGATGTAAAAGGCAATGTTGTGAGTGAAGAAAATTACTAAAACAAAACCAAATACCTGAATATCAATTAATCAAACTCCTTATGAGAAAAATATCAAACCCATATAATAAACTGGAAGGCCACTATTGTTTTGCTTGTTCCGATAAGAATCAGTTGGGCTTAAAAATGGAGTTTTATGAAGATGGAGAGTATGTAATTTCAAAATGGAAAGCAGAAAATCACTATCAGGGATTTCATAATATCTTGCACGGTGGAATACAGGCAACACTGATGGATGAACTTGCTGCCTGGTTTGTGCAAATAAAAATGAAAACTTCAGGAGTAACAAGTTCCATGAACACCAAATACATTCATCCCGTAAATGCTGATGAGCAAATTTTGTTGAGGGCCAGTTTACAATCCCAGCGTAAAAATATAGTTGAAGTCAAGGTTGAATTAATTGTTGGAAAAGAAACTGTTTGTACTCAAAGCGATATTACATATTATACTTTCCCTCAGGAAATTGCTAAAAAGAAGTTTTATTATCCGGAATACAAGGAGTTTTTTGAGAATGATTAAGTTCAGAGTACAAATAAATTTGCGCGGTGGACTCCAAAGTTTAAAATTCCTATTTTGCTAATAATCCTATACTCCATTTAAAGAAATCTAGAGGAATATTAATTATCAAGTTGAATTTTCTTAGGTTTTCCATCTTCATCAATATGCACAAATAGCATCTTTGTTGAACATACTACAGATTCCATATTTTCATCAACGCAATTTCGTCTGGCTTCTAAATGAAGTGAAATAGACGTGTTTCCAATCTTATCCAGTTTGCCATAAATACGTATTTGCTCCTTTACTTTTACTGGGCGCAAAAATAAAACTTCATCGATTTTCAGAGTAATCACATTTGTAGATTTGCATACCTGAGAAGCCATAATACCACCAGCCTCATCCAGCCACGAAAGCATTCTGCCTCCGAACAAATTATCGTTTACTCCAATGTCGCTTGTTTTACAAATATTAGTTGATATCAGTTGCATATTTCAAAACTTTAGTAATAAAAATCTAAGTATCCTTTAACTATTCAAGAAGAGATTATCACCTCCTTTTTCCTAATCAATTACATAGCGAATTTAAGATAAAAAATCATTTTAAAATTTTAGATAATATTTACAAAATATAATTATAGGAAATATTATTAATAATTACTGTTATTTATTAAACACACATGCAAATATTTACTAATTTTGCCGCCTAATTTTTCGAACATTAATAAATTATTTAGATTATGTATAAGAATCTTGAGAGTGTGCCAAGAGCATATAATGAGCCGGTAAAATCTTATGCACCGGGTTCCCCTGAGAGGAAAGAACTAAAGGCAATGTTAGCGGAGTTAAAATCAAAGGAAATTGATATTCCTATGGTTATTGGTGGTAAACGAATTACAACTGATGATAAAATAAGAATACATCCTCCACACGACATAAAACATACTTTAGGGTATTTCCACAAGGGTGGTGAAGAGCATGTTACAATGGCTATAAATGCTGCCCTGGAAGCTTCAAAAAAGTGGGCTAAAATGCCTTGGGAACATCGCGCAGCAATTTTTTTAAGAGCAGCAGATTTACTTTCAGGTCCTTATAGAGCCAGAATTAATGCAGCAACTATGTTGGGGCAATCGAAAACTGCACACCAGGCAGAGATTGATGCAGCATGCGAACTTGCTGATTTCTTTAGATTCAATGTTCAGTATATGACTGAGATTTATGCTCAGCAGCCAAATTCCGACAAAACTATCTGGAACCGTTTAGAATATCGTCCTTTGGAAGGTTTTGTTTATGCTCTTACTCCATTTAACTTCACCTCAATAGCCGGTAACTTACAAACTGCTCCTGCAATGATGGGTAATGTTGTAGTTTGGAAGTGTTCCAATACACAGGTATATTCAGCCAAAGTATTAATGGATCTATTTGAAGAAGCAGGTGTTCCTGACGGAGTAATAAACCTTGTTTTTGTATCAGGTCCTGTTGGAGGTAAAGTAGTAATGGATCATCCTGATTTCGCTGGTTTCCACTTCACAGGTTCTACAGGAGTTTTCCAACAGATTTGGAAGACCATAGGAACTAATATTGCCAAGTATAAAACATATCCTCGCATTGTTGGTGAAACAGGAGGAAAAGACTTTGTTTTAGCACATAAATCATCAAATGCCAAACAGGTTGCAACAGCCTTGTTAAGAGGTGCTTTTGAATTCCAGGGACAAAAATGTTCAGCTGCTTCAAGAGCATATATACCTGATAATATTTGGAATGATGTTAAAGACCATCTTATCAGTGAACTTAAAACTGTTAAAATGGGTGATGTTGAAGATTTCTCAAATTTCATGGGAGCAGTAATCGACAAACCTAGTTTTGATAAACTTTCTATGTTCATCGATAATGCTAAGAAAGATTCTGAGACAGAGATTATCTTTGGCGGTGGTCACGATGACAGCGTAGGTTATTTCATTGAGCCAACTGTAATATTAACAACTGACCCTCATTATATTACAATGGAAGAAGAGTTATTTGGTCCGGTTCTTACAATATATGTTTACGAAGCAGACAAATGGGGAGAAACATTGGAATTAGTTGATACAACTTCTCCATATGCATTAACAGGTGCCATCTTCTCGAACGACAGATACGCTACCGACTGTGCAGTTGATTATTTGTCACAAGCAGCAGGAAACTTCTATATTAATGATAAACCAACCGGAGCAGTTGTTGGACAGCAGCCATTCGGCGGTGCAAGAGCATCCGGAACAAATGATAAAGCAGGATCATACTTAAACATGATTCGCTGGACATCTCCTAGAACTATCAAGGAAAACTTTAATCCTCCTACTGATTATCGTTATCCTTTTATGTGTGAAGAATAAAATAAATACATAAAAACAATCAAATCCCCTTGTTATCAAGGGGATTTTTTTATTTAATCTAATTCCTTTTTAAAAGTTTCAGGAATAAATAAGGCTGTTATTATTGCTATAACACAAGTCGCAATAAGATAATAGGCGGGCATCCATACGTCTCCACCACTAACTTTTACCAGCCAGGTACAAATTAAAGGAGTAGTTCCTCCGAATAATGCTAACGAAAAATTATAACTAACAGAAAGCCCTGTATATCTAACATTTGCAGGAAAAGCCTCTGTCATTAATGCAGGCATAACTGCCTGAAACATAGCCTCCAGCAAACTAAAAACCAGCATTGACATTAAAATGGCCATAAAAGTATTTTCAAACATTAATCCAAATAATGGATAAGTAAGTGCTACAAAACCTATTAAGGAAATTAACAAAACCGGCTTCCTTCCAATTTTATCAGTTAAAATACCGAAAAGCGGAATCAATAGCATTAATACTATCAGCGCAATAGTATGGGCCGAAAGTGCATCATCGAGTTTAACATTATGAAATGTATGTAAATAGGAAGGTAGAAAAATGAAAATCAGATAAACAGAAACTCCAAAGCCCCAACTCAACAACATAACTTTTAGGGCTTGCATTTTATGGTTTGCCCAGAATTCAGCCAAAGGAGTTTTTTGTGACTTGTTTTTTTCCTTCATTTTTTCAAAATGTTCATCATCGCTAAGACCTCTCCTGAAATAAAGTCCAACAACTCCAATAACAGCGCCAAATAAGAATGGGATTCTCCATCCATAATCATGTAATTCGGCAGTACTTAAAACTGAAGTAACTATTGAGGCTAGTCCGGAGCCCAGTAACATTCCCCCAAACACTCCAAAAGTAGACCAACTTCCAAAAAATCCTCTTTTATTTTTAGGTGCTCTTTCAACCAGAAAAGAAATTGAACCTGTAAACTCTCCACCCACACTTAAACCCTGTAACAGCCTTAATGCAATCAACAAAAGTGCTGAATACCAGCCTATTTGCTCATATGTAGGGAGAAATGCAATGAGGGTAGTTGGAATTGCCATCATCATAACTGAAATCAATAGAGCCTTTTTTCTACCACTTCTGTCTCCTATATGACCGAATATAACACCTCCCAGAGGGCGCATTAGGTAACCGGCCGCAAATACACCAAATGCAGATATGAGTTGTACTACTTTATCCTCATCAGGAAAAAACTGGGAACCTATAACTGTGGCAAAAAAGCCATAAACAGTAAAATCGTACCATTCGAGTATATTACCTGACAGACCGGCAAATAATGATTTTTTATCAATCTTTGTGGAAGGAACTGTGTTTTTCATCATTTATTCTTTTTAAGGAATAAAGATAAAAATATATTCTATCAAAATTAGGGTTCCTGGAATTCAGTAATAATAAGATAATATTTATCAGTAAGTTATAATGGATCTTGCTGTCCTAATATCTTCTTCTTCTTCTGTTTAATTATATATTTTTTTCTTACAGGTGTAGTTTTGGTACTAACTGGGTCGATACTACTCTGACTACGATTAGCCCTGTACTTGTGTTTTGACATTCCATTAGAACATGCTGAAATACTGATAGCAAAAACTAAAACTATAATTGAGATGAAAAATTTTCTGGACAACTTCATTTTAATCACTTTTATCGATTTTGATTGGGCCGCTAATTTATTAAATTTTTAAACATACCTAACTGACAACTTCTTTTTTTTATTCGTTGCAAGAATAAACTTTTTTAAAAACTTATCTGGCAATGCTTACATAGTTAGATTCTCCAATTGCGGAAACAAATAAAAATAGGCAAAATAAAATTTTTAATCAGCAAATCATAATCCAAATAAAGCTTTTAAATCAGGTTCAACATTTGAAAAAAAAACCTACATTTGCATCAATGTAATGGTGCCAATACTGCATGACCATGCAGTTGGCCTAACAGGGAAACAGGTGTGAATCCTGTACAGTTCCCGCTGCTGTAAGCTCAGTAATGCTTTCGAAACCTCGGTCACTTTTTCCTTAAAGGAATTGGGAAGGCCTCGAAAGTTGAGTAAGTCAGAAGACCTGCCAATACATATTTTTTATCAAAGCTTTCGGGATAATAGCTTGGTGATGTTAAAAAGCATTCCATAATTTTCTTCCTGAAAAGTTTTGAGGCTAGTTAAATTATTTAATAATACCTTAAAACTTTTTTTATGAAAAAGAATTACATTTTTAAACTGATACTGATATTATTCACAGTATTAGCAATAGGCGTAAAAGCGCAAACAACTTACACAAACCAGCTAATAATTGTCAACGGCGGGGTCTTTAGCGACCCGGATGATTTTGTTACAGTAAGCTCGTTCAACCCTGAAACACAAACAATTTCAGAAGTGGCTACAATTTATACCCAGTCAGTCCAGGATGTTATAATTATTGACAATTTTGCCTATGTTGCTGCTCAGGATTCGATTGTAAAAATCAATATTGACACTTATGAAAAAGTAGCTTCTGTGAGTGCTATAGGTATTAACCAACTGGCTAGCGATGGTAATATATTACTTGCTTCATTTTGGTATCCTGTAACTGAAAATTTCGTTAGAATATTTTCATTGGATGATCTGACTTTACAAGCAAACATTAGTGAAATTTCAGGTGATGCAGCCGATTTTTTAATTCATGACGGGATTGCATTAGTTGCTGTCCCCGGAGCCTACGGAAGTACAAGTGGCAAAGTGGCTTCCATAGATATAGCTGAAGGAGTTTTACTTTCAGAAGATGATTATGGTGAATTCTATAGCGGAATTGGTTTTTTTGGCTTTCACAATGATGTTGTAACCACCTTTATGACAACAGCCTGGGGTGAAACAACAACAAATATTGGCACTTTTGATGATGGAGGCAATATTATTGAACAGTTTACAATTGAAGATGCGAGTCTAGCCAAAACTGCGGGACAACATCAACAAATTATGTATCTGGAATTGAATAACGGAATTTCAGAATACAATCTTATAAGCAATAGTGAAAACGCCATTATTGATGCCTTAGATGAAAGCATAGCAAGTTCAGTAGTAGATACTATAAATAACTTGTTTTATATTACTACTACAGATTATTTTTCATTTGGATCTGGATATATTTACAATTTCGATGGTACACAAACAGGCACTTTCGAAGCAGGAATCTCAGCCCAGGCTATTGCTATTGACTATCGTACGGTAACATCTACCATTGAAAACATTATCACGGATATTTCAGTTTTCCCTAATCCATCATCGGATTTTATTAGTATCAAAACTAATGGATATGAAACTTTCAACCATATCGAAGTAATTGATAATACGGGCAGGAAGGTTTTAACAGTTTCCAACTCAAACAAATTAGATATCAGAGCCTTAAACAATGGTTTATACTTTTTAATTGCCAAAAGCAATGAGAAAGTATTTTCTTCCAGATTTATTAAAAACTGATGAAAAAACATAATTCAAATAAGATGATATGGCGTTTCCTGTTTTCGGGAAGTGTCATATTATTATTGTTCCTTCACTCTTCAATTTTTGCACAGTTTGCTCCTCCGGCAGGACAAGAAGGAAGCACAGCCATCGATGCTGACAGCAATATATTTGTAGCATGGGCAAATAATTGTGAAATCAATAGAGGTTTAATGGATATCAGCAATCCTGATTTAGGATTTGCATGGTATGGAGAATCTGAATCTGCTATTGGTAAGGCTGATAATGATGTAGTTAGCCTTGGAGACGGAGGCTCGGCAATCATATATTTCGAAACACCAATAGTTAATGCAGAAGGGTTTGACTTTGCAGTATTTGAAAATGCTTTCCTGGATGAATTTCTTGAACTGGCATTTGTGGAGGTAAGCACTGATGGGTTGAATTATCAAAGAATAAGCAATACCTCTAATACTCAGAACACAGAACAAATAGAAACATTTGGAGTTTTAAATGCTACACAAATTAATAATCTTGCAGGAAAATATCGCCAGGGTTATGGAACCCCTTTTGATTTATCCGATCTTGAAAGTACTGACAATATTGATTTACAGAAAATTCACTATATTAAGATAATTGATGTAATAGGCAGTATTGATGAGGATTATGCTACTTACGATTCACAAGGAGACATTATTAATGACCCCTGGCCTACCCCTTTTGAAACTTCAGGTTTCGATTTAGATGCCATTGGTATAATTCATGATTTAGAACATTTGGGAGTTGACAATTCATCCCATGAAACTGTAGCGATTTATCCTAATCCTTTTAAGGATTATATCAGTTTGTCTAATATTGAAATTGAATCCAAAATATTGTTTTACGATTTAAATTCGAATTTGCTTCTTTCAAAAATTGCAAAAAAACATGATTTAAGAATTGAGATAAGTGATTTCCCAAAAGGAATTATAATTATTAAAATAGTCGGCCAGGACTCAATTTATACTAAGAAATTATTTCATAATTAATGAAAAAAATCTCTTTCAAAATATTGCTATTTATCTGCACGCTCATACCAACTATTAGCGTTGATGCTCAGATGATTTACGATACTCTTTTTTTGGA
Source organism: Marinilabiliales bacterium (assembly GCA_002869315.1). Lineage (GTDB taxonomy): Bacteria > Bacteroidota > Bacteroidia > Bacteroidales > F082 > BM524. The sequence continues at coordinate 26,159 of PKTD01000167.1, forward strand.
TGAGATGATAATAAAATCCAACTATATTGATCATAACTCAAGTTTAAAAAGTCAGAAAATAGATACACTTTCAAAACGAAATTTAAACAACCTGAATTTAGGGGAGTTGTTGGGGGCAAACAGTCCGGTTTTTATAAAATCATATGGAAAAGGAAGTCTGGCTACCGCATCTTTCAGAGGAACAGCAGCATCACATACCAAGGTGCTTTGGAATGGCTTCGAATTAAATTCACCCATGCTGGGACAGGTTGATCTTAGCCTTATTCCAAATACTTTTTTTGATGAAGTAAGTCTGGATTATGGAGGCAGTTCTCTGGAAAATACTGCAGGTGCGTTGGGCGGGGCAATCAATTTATCGTCTGGAATTTCCACAAAAAACATGTTTTGTATTAGCCAGTCAGTTGCCAGTTTCAATACTTATACAACAACAATTAATGGCAATTTAAGTTTTGGCAAACTAAAATCTTCTACATCTGTATATTTAAACTCTTCAGAAAATTCATTCAAATTCTATAATAATGCCATAATACCCTCTGAATGGCAAAAACAGGAAAATGCATCATTTTTTAACAGAGGATTCGTACAGGAAATTGATTATCAAATTTCAGATTATCAATCTATAGGACTTAAAAACTGGACAGAATGGGACTTTCGTGAAATACCCCAAATTATGAGTAATCAGTTGAGTGGAAATAATGAAGAAACACAAAACAACTTTAACTCCAGAACAATTTTAAACTACAAATACCACAAATCGAAAACAATTTTTGAGGTAGATGCTGCATGGTTCTACAGCGATATAAATTATGTTTTAAAAACCACAACGGCTATTAATCATGATGATACTGTAACTTACATTAACTCTACAAATTATTCAAATTCAGGTTTTTTGAAAGCCGGCTTTAGCCATAAATTCGCTAGAGGATGGAGCGTAAAATCTGACCTGAGTTTTTCTAGGGATATTATTAACTCAAACAATTATGAGTCGCTGAAGACAAGAGAAAAATATGACTTCCTTTTTAAAATAAGTAAAGATTTCAACAGTAGATATATTATAGATTTGATTTTACGACAACAATACGTCGATAATAAATTCAATCCTACCACACCATATCTAGGCTTTCTAATAAAACCAATTTCAAATAGTGATTTGTTTTTAAGAATCTCGGCAAACATGAATTATAATTTGCCAAGTTTGAATGATCTTTATTGGTATCCTGGTGGCAATATTGAGTTACTTCCTGAAAAAGGAATACAAATGGATATTGGTTTTAACTATTCCAAATCTTTTACCAAAAAAATAAATATTGAACTGGACCTAAATTATTTTAACTCGGAAATTTCTAACTGGATACAATGGGTACCAGGAGATTATAGATATTGGACAGCCAGAAATATAGAGTTAGTTAAATCGCAAGGCATTGAAAGTAGTTTGAGTATTGATGGAAATATGAATAAAATATTTTATAAACTTTCCATGCAATACGCATATACAAAATCTACCAATGAAAGCGAAAAAGCAGAGGAAGGAGGCTATGCGGGCCGCCAGCTAATATATGTTCCATTACATTCTGCCAATGTATTCTTGCATTTAAAATACAGGAATTTTGTTTTACACTGGAATTCCCGGTTTACCGGAGAAAGAAACACCTCATTGGATGAATCATCTAGTTACTCAAATACTCTGCCTGCATTCTCTGTAAGTAATGCTTCTCTTGGAAAAGAATTTAGATTAAACAAATATTCATTTGAATTAAAGTTCAAAATAAATAATATATTCAATAATAGTTACCAAACAATATTATGGCGCCCAATGCCGGGGACAAACTATGAGATCTCCTTATCATTTAAGATATGAATCAAATTTTAAACATTATGAAAATTAATTCAATATTATTATTTTTAATTATCATGATAATAATCAGCACTTTTACTTCATGTAAAAAGGATGAGCCCCATATTGAAGTAACTGAATTTAAAAATGCATTATTTATTATTAATGAAGGTAATTTCACAACCGGAAACTCCTCCCTCACATATTATAATCGTGAGACTTCAGAAACCATTCAAAATGTGTTTTTCAGAAAAAATAATGCCCCTTTAGGGGATGTTGCATATAGTATTTCCATCGATAACGAAAGTATATATCTTGTAGTAAATAATTCGCATACCATATATAAAACAGACAAAAATACAGGAATATATCAGGGGAAAATCGACAATTTGACTTCGCCCCGCTACCTGCTAAAAGTTAATGACAGTATTGCATTTGTAAGCGATCTTTACGAAAATAATATTACGATGATTAATACTAAAAAGATGTCTGTTTCTAATAAACTAGATATCGGAAGAACCTATCAAAATTTAATAAAAGTGGGAAAGCAGATTTTCATAACTAACTGGTCGGCTTTCAATAAGGATAAAGAAAATAATATGTTGATGATAATTGATACTGAAAGTATGCAATTGACAGACTCTATACAAATCGGCACAGAACCTAACAGCATAGTAAAAGATAAAAATGACAACTTATGGATTTTATGCAGTGGTGGTTTCATGAATGAACAAAAGCCATCCCTGTGGAAAATTGATCCGGTAAATAAACAAATATTAAATAAAATTGAATTTAGCGACATAACTACATCCCCAACCAATCTATGTATTAATCCTGCGGGTGATTCATTATATTATTTAAATAGGGATGTTTATAAAATGAGTATAACGGAAAGTAGCATACCTCAAAATTTCTTTGTTAAACAAGAGGAAAATATAAACTTCTATTCTCTGGCCATTAGCCCTGAAAACCAAATATTTATTGGTGATGCTAACGATTATAATAGAAATGGAGAAATATACCGATACTCTTCTGGCGGAAACCTTATATATCAATTTGAAGCAGGAATAATTCCGGGTAACATGGCTTTTATGGATTAATCCTTAATTTTAAAAGCCTACCTTTGCAAAAAGCACATCCATGAATAAATTAGAAATAAAAGAGCAGTTACTGGCAAAATGCATAGAGCAGCAGATGCAATCTATTGAAGATTTGCAGAAAGAAATGGATGAGGCCCAGAGAATGTCTAACGAATATGGCCAGCCGAAAGATCGCTATGATGCATTCAGAACTAAATTATTGCGTCAAAAAGACATGTACGCACAGCAGCAAGCAAAGGCAATTCTTGTGCTAAACACATTGAAGAAAATTCCTTTAAAAGAAGAACTAAACAAAGTTGAGTTTGGAGCTGTAGTTATTACAAATAAGCAGAATCTTTTCATTTCTGCAGGATTGGGAAAAATAGAGTTAAAAGGTAAAATATATTTCGCCATCTCTCCTCAGGTACCAATATTTAATGCCTTGGCGAACAAAACCATAGGAGAAGAAATTGTTTTTAATTCAAATAAATTTATCATTTCTGATATTTTTTAACAGAACCTTAGCAATTAATCCTAAGTACAAAAGACAGTTTTTATCATTTATTAAAATTTACAAATGACAATAAATTGTATTTTTGTTGAAAATTTTAAATTTAAATTAATGGGAAGTAAAGTAAACGTAAACTGGTCAGGAAACATGGCCTTCGAAGCTGATGTAAACAATTATAAAATTAAACTGGATGCACATCCTGAGGTTGGTGGACAGAATACAGGTCCAACACCAAAGCCTTTAACATTGGTATCTTTGGGAGGTTGTACAGGAATGGATGTAATTTCAATACTTAAAAAAATGAGAGTTGAACCATCAGACTTTAATATTGAAGTTGACGGTGAATTAACTGAAGAGCATCCAAAATATTATCATAAAATCCATATTAAATACAGCTTTAAAGGTGATAATTTACCAATGGAAAAACTTGAAAAAGCTGTTACACTATCACAGGACAGATATTGTGGTGTTAGTGAGTTACTCAGAGGTAAAGCAGAAATTACACATGAAATTGTAATTGAAGACTAACAAGCTAAGCGTTTCTGTTCAATATGAAACGTTTTTTTATTCTATGCCATGCAGAAATTTGATATTGTAATTGTTACCGAAGATCGGTACGACAACATAATTGCTTCAGATGAAAATGAAACCAATATTCTTTTGGAGGATTCAATAATTCAAAAGGCCTTTGAAAGAAAAGGTATGAAAACCTTCAGAACATCTTGGTCTAATCCTGAATTCGATTGGAGTTCCTCAAAACTAGTTTTTATAAGCACAACATGGGACTATTTCGACAGATTTCCGGAATTTTCCAGATGGCTGGAAAGTGTTAAAAATCAATCTGTTTTGATAAACCCTTACGATACCTTAACCTGGAATATCGACAAACATTATCTTTCCGACTTGAATGATGTTGGAATCAACATCCCTAAGACTATTTTCATTGAAAAAGGAGAACATAAAACTCTATCTCAATTATTTGATGAAAGCGGATGGGAAGAAGCAGTATTAAAACCTGCAGTATCTGGAGCAGGAAGACACACTTATCGCCTCAACAGTAATAATTTTGGTGATTATGAGAAGGTATTTGGAGAGTTGCTTGCAGAAGAATCAATGATGTTTCAGGAGTTTCAGAAAAATGTACTTACAAAGGGTGAAGTTGCTCATATGTTTATGGGAGGAGAATATACACATTCTATTTTGAAAATAGCCAAAAAAGGTGATTTTAGAGTACAGGACGATTTTGGAGGAACAGTAGAATTTTACAATGCCAGTAAAACATAAATTGAATTTTCGAAAAAAGTAGTTGATAATTGTGGGAAAAAGACATTTTACGCAAGAGTAGATCTTATTTTTGACAATGATAATAAATTGGCTGTTAGCGAACTAGAACTTATAGAACCTGAACTATGGTTCCGATTCAAAGAAGATGCTGCTGATGTACTGGCAGAATCTGTATTTAATCATTTCTTCTAAAATTATTATATAATAAGATTATTCTTTATAAAAACATTTAATACTTTTGTGCGTCTAACAAATTACAGTTAAAATGGGAAGAGCATTTGAATATAGGAAAGCAGCAAAAATGAAAAGGTGGGGACAAATGTCGAAGGTGTTCCCCAGATTGGGTAAAGCAATTACCTTAGCAGCAAAAGAAGGTGGACCAGATCCTGAAATGAATGCTAAACTCAGGCATGCCATTCAGAATGCAAAGGCCCAAAATATGCCTAAGGATAATATTGATTCCGCAATTAAAAGAGCAAGTGGTAAAGATGCGGATACAGTTGTTGAAGTAAATTATGAAGGTAAAGGACCTCATGGAATATGAGTGTTTGTAGAATGCGCAACAGATAATACAACTAGAACAGTTGCCAACGTAAAATCTTATTTTAACAAGGCAGGTGGATCTTTTGTTCCGACAGGATCTCTGGAATTTATGTTTAACAGAAAAGCTGTTTTTGAATTCGACAAAACTGATGAACTTGATATTGAAGAACTTGAACTTGAACTTATAGATGCTGGCCTTGAAAAAATAGAACTCGACGAAGGAACTATAACTGTTACTGCTGATTATCATGATTATGGATCGCTTTCCGATGCACTTGAAAAAATGGGAATAGATGTGAAAAATTCAAGTCTCCAAAGGTTTCCAACTTCTCCTGTGGAATTTGATGATGAGCAAATGGTAGAAATTGAGAAATTCCTCGACAAATTAGAAGACGACGAGGATGTACTTGAAGTATATACCAATATGGCATAGAAAAATATATTTATTAAAAAGCCTGTCCTGTTTTAAACACGACAGGCTTTTTTTATTCAACTTTTACGGCAGAAACAAACCTGTTTTTACCGTTAATATCTTTGAAAATGCTTATTTTATCGTAATTATATTCTAATAAGCTTTGCCTTAATTCATCAGCCAAAGCTTCATTGATTTCAAAATATAATCTGCCCCCATCATTCAAAAATAATTTTGCAAAATTCATAATTGCAGTATAGAATTTAAGAGGCTTATGATCATCTACAAACAAGGCTATTTCCGGCTCATAATCAAGTACATTAGGTTTCATTTGCGATTTTTCTAAATACCTGACATAAGGAGGATTTGAAACAATTACATCAAAATTATGGGAAATTTTCGATGAAGGTTTATTAATATCATCTTCAATAAACTGAATATTAACATTATTAATATTTGCATTTTGTTTTGCGGTTTCTATGGCTTTTTTAGAAATATCCATCGCATAAACATGTGAATTCGTAATATTTGCAGCTAGAGCAATAGCAATACAACCAGAACCAGTACCAATATCAAGTATATTTAAATCGCTAAGATTCTCATTATCTAGTATTAATTTAACCAATTCCTCTGTCTCCGGCCGGGGAATTAATACCCCTTCATTTACTTTAATCTTATAATCTATAAAAGTGGTTTCTCCGATAATGTATTGTAAAGGTTTATTTTTTTTAAGTTGCTTTACGGCCATATGCAGTTTAAGCATTTCCGACTCACTTAATTTATAAGCTGATTTTAACGTCTGCTCCACTCTACTTAGACCAAAATAATGACCGATTAAAATATTTAGCATTTGAAGTGACTCATCCTTTCCATAAATTGGAATTAAGTCGTTCAAATACATATGCTTAAGGTCTATCAGAATGTTTGATTTCCACATATTCAATAAGATTATTTGAAAAGCAAATTTAATCACTTAATAACAGTTTGATAAATAAAAGCAAAATAATTATTGAGTAATATACATTTAAACAACTTTTATTAAACCAAAATTGTCAGATATGTAATTTATATTAAATAAAAGTAAAATATTATTAAATTTGCCTGTTGAGGATTAAATAAAAAATCATATGAAGTTTAGGGTAATTCTAATGTTGGTGTCAATTTTAATATTGACAAACCTAACGTTTTCACAGAATAACAAATATCTAGGAAAAGAAAAAGATATTACATTAAGTGAGTTATTATTAAAAGCAGATAACACCAATTTTGAAGATCAGATAGTAAAGAGAATATATTCTGACGAAAAAAACAGTTATTTTGCTTTAAAGAATAATACTATAAGTTCAAAGTATGTTAAGGTAAGAATCCTGGAACAATCCTACCAAGATAAAAGTTTAGTAAACATCGGACCTGAAATGGATGATGGATATATGGTATTTTTAGTAAACAATACTTTAAACAAAAGTGATAATGAAATTATTAATCTTTTTGAATCATGGCGACAAAAAGCCGTTAGAGAAATGAACTCTATGGGAGAAGCTGAGATGAAAAAATGGATTGACGAGCACATTAAATTTTACACTAAATAAGAATACAGAGATGAAAAGATTATTATTCATAAGCATACTTTCAATATTTTTTTCTGCTAATCTATTTAGTCAGGGTGATATTTGTGTTGAATCAGAACCTTTTTGCACAAGTAATCTCTATCAGTTTCCAGCCGGAGTAAATTCGGGAACAGCAGAGTCAGGGCCTAATTACGGATGCCTGGGTACACAGCCAAATCCTGCATGGTATCATATGAAAATTGCTCAGTCTGGTACTATTAATATACATATGTTCAGTACTCCATTAAGAGATATAGATTTTATTTGCTGGGGACCTTTTGATGACCCTGTTGACCCATGTACTGCCCAATTAACTTCCAATAAAATTGTTGACTGTAGTTACTCACCAAACCCAACAGAAGATTGTTTTATTCCAAACGGACAAGTAGGAGAATACTATATATTATTGATTACAAACTACTCTAATCAGCCTTGCGATATTACTTTTGAAAAAACAGCAGGCACAGGTGAAACAGATTGTACAATTGTTCCACCACCAATTGGTAGTAACAGCCCGCTTTGTGTTGGCGATAACCTAATGCTCTGGGCAGATGATTTTGCTAATGCAACTTACTCTTGGACAGGTCCTAATGGTTGGTCATCCAACATTCAAAATCCTGTAATTTTCAATGTGGGATTGGAAAACAAAGGTGATTATTCGTTGGTAATTACGGTTAATGGTAGTGATAGTGATCCGGTTTCCACTTATGTAATGATATTCCCAAAACCTACACCCGATTTTGATTTTAATAATGCCTGTTTAGGAGATACAACTTTCTTTATTGATCAATCTACTGTAAATCCTCCTAGTGCAGAAATAACCACATGGAAGTGGGAGTTTGGAGATGGGGAGATTGATTTTGGCCAGGACATGTGGTATCTTTATACGGCTGCAAATGCATATGATGTTACCCTTACTACATATACTGGTTTAATGGGTTGCCCGCAAACAGTTACAAAAACTGTAAATGTTTATGATGCAGCCAGCGTAGATGCAGGAGAAGATCAAACAATTCCCAACGGATGGACCACACAACTCGACGGAACTGTTGACGGAGGTAGTGGTAGTTATGATATTTTATGGACTCCGGAAAACTTACTGGTAGACCCAACAATTGAAGATGCTGAAACAAATCCATTGGGAGTTACTCAGGTGTTTAAACTTACTGTTACCGATGCTGTTTCTCAATGTATTAATGCTGATAGTACTACCGTTATTGTTACAGGAGGACCATTGGCTGTAACAGCCAGCGCAAACCCTATGGTAATTTGTGAAGGCGATATAGTGCATTTGTCAGCAAATCCTACAGGAGGGTCAGGAAATAATACTTATACATGGACATCAGATCCTCCGGGATTCTCAGAAAATATTAAAGAACCATCAGATTTCCCTACGGGCACTACAACATATTATGTTCAGGTTTTTGATGGTCAAACAACTGTTAATGCAGAAGTTACCGTACAAGTAAAGCCAAAACCAATAGGCTTTGCTGGAGATGATAAAACTATAACCGTTGGTACATCAACACAGATTAACAGTTCTTCTGTTAGTGGTGGATCCGGAAATTATAATTTCTCATGGTCGCCAGCAAATCAATTGGAAGATGCAACACTTCTTAATCCGAAAACAGAAATACTAAATAACAATGTTGAGTTTTCATTTGTTGTAAATGATGAAAACGGATGTATTAGCGATGTTGATAATGTATGGATATTTACCGGAGGTGATGGACTTAGCATTAACCCAACTGCATCCCCATCTGTTATTTGTTTGAATGAGCAAACTACTTTAAGCCCTAATGCTTTTGGCGGTGGCGGAACATATACCTATGAATGGCAAGTAGACGGATCAACGTTTTCAACCAGTGAAAATCCAGTTGTAAGCCCCGAAGAAAATACAACTTATACCTGTATTGTTGATGATGGATTCAAAGCTGTTTCAAATGATGTATCAGTAACAGTAAATCCATTACCAATTGTTGATTTATTACCTGAGGGATATGATTATTACAGTCAGGATACCATAAAAGCATGTGTAAGAGACTCTGTTATACTAGATGCCGGAAATCTTGAGAATCCTGCAAATATGAATTATTTATGGTCTAACTCTGCAACAAGCAGAAAAGTAACCGTTAGCACATCCGGTAGTTGGATAGACTTTCAAACATATAGTGTGGAAGTTGAAAATCCTAATACTCTTTGTTCTGAAACAGGAAAAATGACAATCTTTTTCGATTTTAATGAATGTCAGATAGGTATTGAAGAAATTACTACTCTTACAGAAAACATTTCAATGACACCAAATCCTACTGAAGGAATTTTAAATTTGAATATAAAGGATTTGCAAGGCAAAATAAACATCCTTCTCAGTGATATAACTGGTAAAGTTGTTTTGAGCAAAAACGATATACAACTTGATAATTCAGAATTTAATACAAAATTAAACTTAAGTTCTGTTCCTTCAGGGGTTTATATTCTAAAATTAGAACATAGTACAGGAGATTATTTTGCAAGAATAATTAAAAAATAGCATCCCCCTTAAAATTAAACATCAATTAATATTTTATATTCGTCGGATGAAAAAAAATCAAAAATCAACAATGAAGGGAATTATAATATTATCATTAATTTCTTTCTTTCTTACCACAAATTTATTTAGTCAGGTAAATTGTAATTACGAGCCGCCAAGACAGGCCGAAAACTGGGTTTTTGGAAATAACGCAATGATTAACTTCTCCGGTGGAGATGCCAATGCATCATTAACTCCCTCTGATATTCTGTTCCCTAATGGATCTTCTATTATTAGTGCTTCCAATGGTGATTTGAAGTTGTTTTCAGATGGAATAGTTGCAAAAAGTGGTGCATTCTATACTTTGTCTAATGGAGATGGACTACAAGGAAACAACTTTGCATCTCAATCTTCTATTATAGTGCCAAAACCGGGCAATAGCAGAGTATATTATATTTTTACTTTAGATATGTATATACCGCCAGTTTTTACCGATGGTGTTAGGTATTCTATAGCAGAATTTCCAGAATCAGGTCCGGTTAGTATAATTTCTAAGAACAATTTATTATTTAATGAAAATGCTCAAAAAATTTCCGCAACTCAGCATGAAAATGGCAGAGATTTTTGGATAGTTACTCACGGATACGGTGACAATAATGGTGCTAATTTTTATTCATACTTGCTCAATGATAGTACATTAAATACAAATGCAGTTGTTACATCTATTGGCCATCCACATAACGGAAATACCAGTTCCAATAATGGTGCTGGTTCAATGAAAATATCACCTGATGGTTCAAAATTAGCATTGGTTATTCCAGATGATGGTATAGTTGAAGTATATGATTTTGATAATTCAAGCGGGAAAGTTAGTAATCTGGTTAGCAGTACTTCAGGACAGTTTGTTCATGTTAATGGAGTGGAGTTTTCGCCTGATAACAGTAAACTTTATTTTACAATTACACCTCTTGGTGATGGAACTAATTTTTTATATCAGGTAAATCTTGATGACGCTGATCCATTTGCTTCACCTTTTATCGTTCATCAGTTCGATGTACAGCAAAATGGTACTGCAGATAGTTTATTTGGAGCATTGCAACTTGCTACCGACGGTAAAATATATGCTGCTAAATTTAAAAAAGGAGCATTCGAAAAACCTAATCTGGGTGTTATATATAATCCAAACAGACCTTTAGGAACATGTAATTATAACGAACTAAATCATAATCCTAATAACGGACTCTATTTAAATGGTGGAGGTAGTATAATTGGTCTTCCAAGTTTTGTTTCTACTTTTCTTGATATTCCTCATTTTTACTATGCTGACCAATGTCATCACGATACAACCACAATTACCATTAGAAATACATCAAATATTGATGATGCAGTTTGGGATTTCGGCAACCCCTCAGGTACACTTGTTGTAAACGATAATCTAAATCCGGGATTTGTTTATAGTGAGCCGGGTAATTATACTATTTCACTAACAGAAAATTATGGTACAGAGAATTATACCTACAATAAAGAAGTTACAATACACGCCCTTCCTAATGTAGTATTAGCTGATGGCGTCGACACTGTTTATATTCTTGAAAATTCATCTATTCAACTGGATGCAGGACAATGGGATTTTTATGAATGGGCACCTGGTGGAAGTACAGAAAGATATCTTGATGTAACACAGGAAGGATTATATGAGGTAATGGTTACCGATTCTAATTGTTGTAAAAACTCTGCTGAAGTGTTTATAAAATTTGCAACAATAAGTTTTCCTTCAGCATTTAATCCAAAAAGTAATATTACAATAAATAGTAATTTCAAAATTGTTGGGGAATTTGGCGGATTTAAATCCTACAGACTCAGTATATACAACAGATGGGGACAGCTAATCTTCGAATCAGAAGATCCTACTGAAGGATGGGACGGAACATATAATGGAGAAGACTCACCTCCCGGAACTTATGTGTATTCGGCAAACTTCGAAAGTTATGCCAGTGACTTAAAACCTAGTTTGGAACTTAAAAAAACAGGTACAGTCACATTACTTCGTTAATGAAAATATGATACTTTTTACTGAAAAAATTGCTTCTGCCATAAATATTAATGAATGGCAGGTTAAAAATGCATTGGATTTGCTTAATGGAGGAGCAACCATTCCTTTTATTGCTCGCTATCGCAAAGAGCAAACTGGTGAACTTACTGACATACAATTGATTGAAATAGATAAATTGTATAAAATATTAGTCGCCCTAGCTGAAAGAAAAGAAGCAATTTTAAAAAGTCTCAAAGAGAGAAACCTATTAACTTCTGAACTTGAAAATAAAATAATAAACTCTCAAACCCAAACAGAACTCGAAGATGTTTATTTGCCATTCAAGCCAAAAAGAAAAACCCGAGCAACAATAGCAATAGATAAAGGCCTGGAACCATTAGCAAAAATGATAATGTCGGAGAATGTATCATCATTGGATGCTGTTGCCAGGAAATATATATCTGAAAAACAAGAAGTCAACTCAACTGAAGATGCCTTGCAAGGAGCACGTGATATTATTGCAGAATGGATAAGTGAAAAGGATTTTGTAAGAAACTATATTAGAGGGCAATTTCAACGATCAGCAGAGATTATTTCCAAACAAAATAAAAAGAATAGCGATGATGGAAATAAATACGAATCCTATTACGACTGGCAGGAGAAAGCAGGCAGGGCGCCTGCACACAGATTATTAGCAATGTTCAGGGGAGAAAATGAGGGATTGTTGAAGTTAAAAATTCTTCCCGATATCGACTTTGTTTACTCCCATCTTGAAAACAAAATAATTAGAAACAATAATGAAGCTGCTGATCAAAAGAAAATAGCCCTTATTGATTCAATTAAAAGGCTTTTATTCCCTTCTCTCGAAACAGAGTATCGCAAGGAATTAAAGCAAAAAGCAGACGAATCGAGTATAAAAGTATTTGCGGAAAACCTCAAACAATTGCTCCTCGCCCCTCCCCTGGGTCAGAAAAATATTTTGGCCATCGATCCGGGCTTTAGAACAGGATGTAAAGTAGTTTGTTTAGATAGTAACGGCAACCTCTTAAATAACGAAACCATTTACCCTCATCCTCCGCAGAACCAATCGCTTGCAGCGATGAAAAAGATTAATAGTTTGGTAAATGCTTACAAAATTGATGCTATAGCCATCGGTAATGGTACTGCCGGTAGAGAAACTGAAAACCTAATAAAAAGAATCAGGTTTAATAATGAAGTAATTGCAGTTATGGTAAGTGAAAATGGTGCTTCAGTATATTCAGCATCGGCAATTGCTAGAAAAGAATTTCCTGATTATGACGTTACAGTTCGGGGAGCGGTTTCCATAGGAAGAAGATTACAGGATCCTTTGGCAGAACTTGTGAAAATTGATCCAAAAGCAATTGGAGTAGGTCAGTATCAGCATGATGTAGATCAAAAACTTCTTAGCGAAAGCCTGAAAACAACAGTGGAATTATGTGTAAATACTGTAGGAGTTGATTTAAACTTAGCAAGTGCTGAACTTTTAAGTTATGTGTCAGGAATTGGAAGTTCATTGGCTGAAAATATTGTTGAACATAGGTTAGCCAATGGTAACTTTAGTAGTAGGGAACAACTCAAAGAAATAAAAGGTCTGGGCCATAAAGCATTTGAGCAATCGGCAGGATTTCTAAAAATTAAAAATGCCGACAACCCATTGGATGCCAGCGCAGTTCACCCGGAAAGTTATCATATTGTTGAGAAAATGGCTGGCAGTATTAATTGTAAAAGTGAAGATCTTATTGCAAATAAGAAAAATATCGAAAAAATTAAAATCTCTAATTTTGTTGATGTAAATACAGGGCTACCTAGCTTAAAAGATATAATATCCGAACTCGAAAAGCCTGGCAGAGACCCAAGAAGTGCGCATAAAATTTTTGAATTCGATGCAAGCCTAAAAACTATAAATGATCTTAGAGTGGGAACAATTGTTCCCGGTATGGTTACTAATATAACTGACTTTGGTGCTTTTGTAGATATTGGCATAAAAGAAAACGGACTGCTTCATAAAAGTCAGATTGCCGACGAATACATTAGCAACCCCTCGGAACATTTATTTATGAATCAACAACTGAGAGTTAAGGTTTTAAGTGTTGATATTGAGAAGAAACGAATTAGTTTAAGCCTCAGGTATTAAGTATTTATTATAATATATATCAAAATTTATTTTAATCCAGATAAGTATCATAGGAAATACCTTTAAAGAGTAAGGTATAGTGTATTTTTCTCTAATTATTTGAGGAAATAAATCAGTAGGTGATAATGAAGTAAAAATAATAGCAAGTATAAACAAGACAATATTTAAGTCACTCTTATCGCTACTCACAAACCAAATAGAGGCTCCAGCCATTGCTATAATAAAGGTAGGAGATTCAGCCTTATGATTAAAAATCACAAGCCAAATTAGCAGTGAAGTAAGTATAATTAAACGGAAATAGTAGTTTGAAAAGTTTCCTGTTTTCAGTAATGGTGCAAACAGTAAAACAGCAGCAATTATTATTAATACGTATTTATTAACTAATACACCAAACCATGTATACAACCATCCCATTACAGAATAACCATATGAAATATTATAATCATGCGAAAGCATATTAATATAACTTTTGAATAGTAATAAATACTGATTTATATCTATAATGAGGAGAGGAACAATTAAAAAGAAAGAGAACCACATTAGACTTAACAGCCCCAATTTTAGTTTCTTAGGATAAAATATAATTAGTAAAATAGCAACAAAACCAAATAGTTTAATAAATATAGATATTACTATCATCAATGTGGCAATCAGGTAGTTTCTTTTCTCCAGCATGTTGAAAGACAATATTATCAAACCAGCCATAATTGCATTCGACTGCTCATTTTGTATTGAAGTAAAAAACTCAACAAATGAAAAAAGTAATATTAAAAGTTTTTGATTTGAACTCAGTTTTGGTAGTGACATTATAGCCACAAAAAAAACAATTGTATTCAGCAAGTTCCATAAAAACAAACCCAGATAGTCAGGTAGTAAAGCAAATAGTCCAAAGAATGCGGCAAAAGTTGGAGTGTATTTAAACAAATCCCAGTGTTCTCCAGGATAATATGTATACAAATCCTGGTAATTTATGAGGTGAAAGAAAGACTGCTTAAAAATAATATAGTTGTTATAGGAGCAATATTCTACAACATCCCCAACTATTGAAACTGAGCCTGACAGTATTGACTGCAAACTAGTTATGATTGTAGCCAAAACAAATATTGACAAAACAATTTTTTTATACAATCCTTTTTTAACTATGTCCTTTAAGTTCAATTTATTGTTTTCTCAATGTTTATTTATCAGCACAAAGATGGCAATTATTTATATAACTTTGCGTTATAAAATCAAATCTACAAAGTTTAGGATGATAAAAAAGTTACTCGTTTTATTTATATTTTCAGTTTTCCTTTTAATGGGAAATCAGGTAAAATCTCAAATTATTAAAGGAGAACTTATTGGAGGCTTCAATCTTAGTAAAATTGAAGGCGACAGAGTAAATAATGGTATTATACGATTTAATAAACCAGGTCTAGTAGGTGGATTAGGAGTTTTAATACCTGTATGGGGTAATTTTGATATTAATCTGGAAGTTTTATTTACCCAAAAGGGAGCATATAGAAGAAATGGACCATATCCTGATAGTGCTAAACCTAGTTATAAATCGGCACTAAATTATGCCGAAATTCCACTATTAATTCAATATACTGACAGAGATAGGATAACAATCGGAACCGGTTTATCGTATTCCCGACTTGTAGGTGTAAAATGGGTTGTTAATGGACGAAATTTAAGTGAAAGTATTTTAGATGGATATTTTGCAACTGATAACCTCGACTGGCTTCTGGATATTAGGTTTAGATTATATGAACAATTAAAATTAAATTTTCGATATTCTTACAGTTTAACCTCAGTATGGTCAGGTCCCGAGGATGCACTACTAGAAACGCAAGCAGGAGAAGTTCAAAGTATGGATCAAAGAAATTCAATGGTTAGCCTTCGGCTTATTTGGGTTTTCAACGAAAAACAAAGTAAGCGTAATTTAAACCAAAATGTTAATGAATAGTGCCAATTATTTTATTGAAAAACTCAAACTTATTAAACATCCTGAAGGTGGCTGGTATAAAGAAGTTTACCGATCCGAAGAATTTATAGATATAAATTCTCTAGACGAAAGATTTTCGTCAGAAAGAAACTTATCCACATCAATATTTTTTCTTTTGGAGAAAAATGAGTTTTCGGCTTTCCATAAAATCAAATCTGATGAAATATGGCATTATCACTCTGGTAGTTCTCTAAAGTTGCACATGATTACTCCTGAGGGAAAACTAATTGAAAAAAAACTCGGCTTAGATATTGAAAATAATGAATTTCCACAGGTAGTTGTTCCGCATGGTTATTATTTTGCAGCAAAAACAGAAGGTGAGTTCACACTTTGTGGCTGCACTGTTTCTCCTGGTTTCGACTTTAGCGATTTTGAAATGCCTAATTCTGAAAGTTTAACAGAAATGTTTCCCGCTCAAGCGGAAATAATCAGTTTGTTTGGTGTTTAAAATTATTACTTATTCCTATTTTGATTAAAATTCCATGCCTCATCAAGAAATTTTCTGGCAATGGGTGCTGAAAGAAGGTGCAGCGTATCCATGCGCTCAGGATGCCATTGTACAGCCATCATAAAACTTTTGCCAGTATCATCTTTCCATTCTATTGCTTCGGGTAAACTATCTGCAGAATAGGCCGAAATTTTTAATTGCTCCGCTTTCTTTTTAATACCCTGATGATGATTACTGGTAACCATACCATATTGCACACTACTCAAGTCTCTTAATAAAGAACTGTCAACTATAAAAACTTTATGATAACAGTTACGCCAGTCTTCCTGCCGATGCACAACTGTTGTGTCAAACTCCTGAGGTATATCAACATAAAGGCTACCTCCCAGAGACACATTCAATATTTGCTGTCCACGGCATACACCTATGATAGGTATTTTATTTTCAAGAGCGCTTTTTATAAGGGCAAACTCAAGACTATCACGGTATCTGTCGAAACTACCGCAAAAAATGGTGTCTTCAATTTGATTATAATATGCCGGGTAAATATCTTCTCCTCCAGTCAATAAAAGTCCATCACACGTTTTTAAAACATTTAATGCAGAATCTATACCCATATCGTACATATTGTAGTATTCGGCATTCTCTTCATAACGACTTAACCAGGAAGTATAATTTTTTGATTCTTTGGAGATTGCAATTTTTACGATATCCTGTTCCGGAGGAAAACAGCATGAACTTAAAAACAGAACACTTAGTAAAATTAACGGATATTTTCGAAATTCAATCATTCGCATTTTTAATATTTTGGAATATTTATATAAAAGTCAGATAAGTAGTTGTGATATTGAGCCGTAAAGTTATTGTTTTCTTCTCTAATAATAAAATGCTCATTTATAACATTTTGCATATTTTGCTTTGTAAACTCAAGATTTACTCTATTGGGAGCCATTCCCCTTTTAGGAAAGATTAGGAATCTTCGCGATAAAAATAA
>PKTD01000226.1 GCA_002869315.1 Marinilabiliales bacterium
ATGCGGAAATTCATATTTGGTCGTGAAAAATATTGTCTGACATTAGCGAGGGGAGCCATACAGGTTCTGTCGCCGCTAAAGCCGGCTGCGGTGCCCTTTTCTTTGAGGATACCAACAATACGATACTTACCAGCACCTACTGAGATAAGCTTCCCAATGGGATCTTCCTTTACATCATTAAAAAGTTTCTTATATACTTCACTAGCAATTACTACAACATGACTACCTTGTTGTGCTTCTGTTGCAGTTATACCTCTTCCTCTTTCAATTTCAAGACCTGCTGCTTTTATATAATTTTCATCAACACCCATTACCTGGATGTTAGCATTTGTTTTTTCAGATTTATATTTTAGAGTTGCAATTCCAGTTCCATAAGTAAATATGGAGGCAGTTGCTGGATATTTATATTCATCTTTGAATTTCATTGCCTCCTGATAGGATATGGGCTCATAGGACTTGTTTCTGTGTCTTTGGCCACCTATGTGGACCCGCAATTCTCGATTTTGGATATTAAAGGTATTAGAGCCCATCATGGCAAAATTATCTTTCAGGAAATACTCAACAGCATCTATTGCAGTAAGAATACCTACTAGAGCCATAATTCCAAAGGCTATAATTAAAACTGTAAGTATAGTCCTTAAAAGATGGCTTTTAATGGAGAGGAAAGATATCCTCAGGTTCTCTTTTACTAGTTTAGCGTTTGCCATAATTTTCAATCTTCTTTTGATCCGTAAGCCAGGTCTCCTGCATCACCTAATCCTGGTACAATATATGATTTTGCTGTTAGTTCATCATCAATTTTACCAGCCCAAATTGTTAAATTTCTCAATGAAAAGTGTCGTTTGATAGTTTCTATGCCTTCTTCAGCAGCCAGCAAACATACAATATGTATTCGTTTGGGGCTTCCTTTGTCAATCAGGCCTTTTAATGAGGCCAGCATTGAACCTCCGGTTGCAAGCATGGGGTCGCTGATAATAAGCACCCTGTCCTTTATGGAAGGGGAGGATAAGTAATCCAGATTGATGTGAAAGTCTTCGCTATTATCGTATTTACGGTACGCCGAAACAAATGCATTGTCAGCATCATCGAAATAATTTAACAATCCCTGATGGAGAGGTAAACCTGCTCGTAAAATAGTTGCCAGTATAGGTTTGTCAGTTATTAACTCCATCTTTGCAGTTCCAAGAGGTGTGGTAACATCTCTAAGCTCTGTCTTCATGGTTTTACTTATTTCGTAAGCGAAAATTTCACCCATACGTTCTATGTTTCTTCTAAAACGCATGCTATCCTTTTGAATTTCTGTATCCCTTATTTCAGCAAGAAATTTATTGAAAATTGAATTCTTTGTTCCCAACTCCTTAACCATAAGCCAACAAATTTTAAAACAAAGTTAATCATAAAGTTCATTTATATGTCAAAGTAATAAGTTAAATTGCCTAAAGATAAAAGTGCTTGCGAGATTAGGGTTAGGTTTCGCTGATTCTGAAAAATGGTTAATAAAATTAACTCACAAATCAGAACTAAAAATTCATCACTTATAATAAAAAAACTATAGCTAGCTCTACAATTTCACCATCATAATAGTATCATCTTTATCCATCAATTGTATAAATACATCGGTTATGTTTGATGAAAACTCTCTTACTGCCTGCATAATACCTGGCCAGTCGGGATTATGATCATGTATAAGTATTATTCCACCCTTTGACATTTGCGGATAGAAATATTCCAGTCCTGCTATAGTTGGATTGTAGAGATCAGCATCGAGGACTACCAGAGCATATTTTTGTTTGGGAAGCCCTTCCGTTGTATCCGGAAAGTAACCTTTGTGAAAATGAAACTTATCACTTTTTAATCTGGACTTTACCTTTTCTACAGATGTGTCTGCAAAATTATGAGTTGTGTAAGTGGCTGCTTTTCCTGTTTCGTCTTTCAAATCTTTTTTCGTAAAACCCTCGAAGGTATCGAAGAGATGTATTTCCCTTTCTGGCGACATAAGATGAAGTATTTCTGCTGTATCGCCTTTATAAACTCCCAATTCAGCAAATGCTCCTTCTATATTTTTTTCATTCAGACGTTGGGTTTGAAACCAGAAATTGAAAAATCTGTTTTTGTCTTTATACTTTTTTGAAGCTTTAACTAACCCTTCGCTTATAAGTTTTTTATTAATGTTTTCCTTCCAGATTTTGGGTTCGTAATTTCTCCCAAAGAACTCTGTAAAAGCATAATAAATGCCAAAAATTATTAATGCTAAAACCAGAACTAACTGTACAATATCGTATGCTGTAATCTCCATAATTATATAATTTCTGCTACTACAAAAGTACTACCTCCAATAAATATAAGGTCTTCAGGGCCACTATTATTACGAGCTAAATTATAGGCTTCCATAACTGAAGAATGTGTTTTTCCATTTAGGCCTGCTTTAAAAGCATGTTCAGCAAGTTCTTCCTCTGACATTCCCCGTGGAATATTAGGTTTGCAAAAGTAATAATTGGCATTTTTAGGCAGTAGACTCAATATTTCATATGGCTCTTTGTCGTTTACCATACCAATAACCATATGAAGTTTATTATAGTTCATTTGTTTTAATTGCATTACCACCGCTCTTATACCATCTATATTATGGCCTGTATCACAAATTGTAAGTGGCATATCATTAAGTTTCTGCCATCTCCCGGCAAGGGAAGTATTTGATATAACATTTTTTAAACCGCTAAGGATACTATCCTTATCAATATTTAAGTTTCCTTCATTGAGTTTAACAGCGATACTTATGGCAGTGGAAATATTTTCTTTTTGATATTCTGCTGCCAGAGGGCAGGATGCATTTTCTGCTAATAGTTCATTTTTATGCCAAATATCAAAACTCAAATTAAACAGTTTAGGAGTATTCAAAATTTTTATGGATATTTCGTCTTCAGCATAAATTAATTCGGCATTATTTTCTATTGAAAACTCTTCAAAAACCTTATGTGTTTCACTTTGTTTCCGCCCTATAATTACCGGAATTTTGTTTTTAATTATTCCTGCCTTCTCCGCTGCAATTTTTTCCATTGAATTACCAAGAAATGTTGTATGATCAAGACCTATATTAGTTATTGCAGTTATCAGTGGCTTGCAAATATTTGTTGAATCCAAACGACCTCCCATTCCAGTTTCAAGCACTGCAATATCAATATTCTGTGATGCAAAATACTCATAAGCCATCGCCACAGTCATTTCAAAAAAAGAAGGTTTTATGTTATCCAGAATTTTTTTATTTTTTGAAACAAAATTTCTGACAAAATCTTCTTCAACCATATTCCCGTTTAACCTTATTCGCTCTCTAAAATCTCTGAGATGAGGAGAAGTATAAAGTCCGGTTTTATATCCTGCTTCCTGGAGAATTGATGATGTTATATGGGCAACACTTCCTTTCCCGTTTGTACCTGCAATATGAATCGCTTTAAATTTGTTTTGAGGATTGCCTAAGGCTTCCAGCAGTTGTATGGTAGTGTCCAGATTAGCCTTATATGCAGCCTTGCCAACTCTTTGATACATTGGCAATTGACTAAATAGCCACTCTATGGTTTCCTGATAATTCATCTATCAAAAAAATGATTTATTATAAAGGCAAAAGTATTGGAAAATTACTTTCCAAGAACAAATTTATAAGTAATTGTTCCTCTTTGTAATTCTTCTGCTTTTGGATCGGATTCAAATTTGGAATTGAATGCGGCATCGACGGCTTTTTGTTTAAGTGTAGGGTCAAGAATTGATGTTCCTTTGGCTTTAACCTGGGCCTTTATTACTTTTCCCTCACGATTTACCCATATATCTACAACCACATCGCCCTGCTCATTGAAATTTGCGCTAGGTTCTTCAAGATACAGACTACCTCTTCCTCCTAAGTAGAATGATGGTCCGTTGCCTTTTCCACCTCTTCCATCGTATTTATTGCTATCTTTAAATCCTTTAGGTTTTCCCTGATCACCTATTCCACCTTTAACACCTTGATTAGTTCCTTCGGTATTATTATTTGCTGATCCTGGAAACAATGCCCTTTCATTAACCTTAGGTTCTGGTTCTGCTTCTACCACTTCTTCTGTTGTATCTTCAGCAAACTGAGTAGAATCAATAGTTTTTTCTTCAATTTCTTCCTTCGGAGGTTCCACAGGTTCAGGTTTTTTCTCTTCTACTTTTTCAGGTTCTTTTTTTGGTTCTTCAATCTCTTCTGGTTCTTTTTCTTTCTCTTCGTTTAAGTTTGGGGCTTCTTCAGTATCCTGATCTACAACTTCTTCTTCATTTTGAACTGGCTCCGGTTCCGGTTGAGGTTCGGGCTGAACCTGTTTTGGGGGTGTTGGTTTTGCTGTAGGAGGGGGGCTATCACTTTGGATATTACCACTTCCGGTATCTGTAAATCCTAAATTTACCTCAACACCTTCTTCTCCCGGCAAAGGAAGAGGCGTGCTCAAGGCTACCATAAATAGGAAGACAAAAATAAAGATGTGTACAATAGTAGTAACTATTATACCTCTCCGTTTATCTTTATCAATACTCATAATAATCTTTTGTTTATTAAGGATTTACAAATTATTCTATTTCTTTGGCTTGGTAGCCAAAATTACTTTATGCTTGGTTCCGTTCTTGCTATTAATATTGTTAACAGCATCTATAACAACAACAATATCCTGAACAGGTGCAGTTTTATCAGATCTCAAAACTACTGAGGCTGCACTTTCATTTCTTATAATACTATAAATAACATTCTCCAGATTTGAAGGTTCAACGCGCCTGTCTTCCACATAATAATTTCTTGCCTTATTAATATAGATGGTAACATTTTGAGTTGCCATTGTTTTACTATTGCTGCTTGGCAGAAGTAGTTTGATGGCATTTGGTGCAACTAATGTGGATGTTAGCATAAAGAATATTAATAGCAGGAATACCAGATCCGACATTGAAGCCGTACTGAACTGAGTGTCCCTTTTATTTCGCATTTCTATTGCCATAAGTCTGTCTGTTTAATTATTTGGCAGGTTCATAAAGAACATCCATAAATTCAGTTGCATTAATTTCGAGTTTGTAAACTACTTTTGAAATTCTTGCGACTAGTATATTATAGAAAATATAAGCAGTAATTCCAACTATTAAACCACCAACAGTAGTAATCATAGCCTGGTAGATACCTTTTGACAGGAGTTCAATATTAATATTGTTTCCTGCCATCGACATATCATAAAATGCCTGAATCATTCCTATTACAGTACCCAGGAATCCAAGCATAGGAGCAGCACCAGCTATGGTTGCCAGTCCGGCTACATTTTTCTCGAGTTTGGAAATTTCCAGTTTACCGATATTTTCAATGGCTGCATTAATATCATTTAGAGGTTTTCCGATTCTTGCCAAACCCTTATCGATCATTCTTCCAATGGGTGAATTATTGCTAACACATAATGCTCGTGCCGATTCCAATTTGCCTTCGTGTATGTACGAGCGGATATTGTTCATAAAGTTCTTATCTTCTTTGGCAGCACGACCAATTACGAAATAGCGTTCAAAAAAGATGTAAAATGCAATAATGGATAGCAAACCTATTACTCCCATTATCCATCCTCCTTTTAAAACCAAGTCGAGAATAGGAAGGCTGATTTCGCCTTCGCTTTCGATTCCTGTTAGGCTTTGCGCCGTTTCCTGAATTTGTAAAATAATTCCTGTTATCATGTTTAATTTTTTTCCTGAAGAATTGCTAATTTAAATCATATTAATGATTCATTAATTTTACTGTCAGATGTTTTTAACATTTTACTGTTAATACAAACTGAATTTGAAAGGAATTATTGTTTTTTGCTTACAATTGGCGAATTTTATGCAATTACCTAAGAATTAATTTAAAGCTGTAGAACCATAATATTGCTTGTTATAAAATAACTCTAATTTAGATTCTCTATAAATTTTAAATTACATGTTTTATTTAAGAGTGTTAGTGTCTTAACAAATGTTAATTTTTTAATTTTGCCGCCATATAAATAAAAAAAGATATCGGTATGTTTATACTTATGGTAGTAATATTTGTTCTGGGTTATACAATGATTGCCCTGGAACATCCTTTAAATATTGACAAAGCGGCTTCTGCTTTGTTAACAGGTACAATTTTATGGGCTCTTTACGCACTGAATGCCACTGGTTTACTAGCTCTGGATCTTAGTCCGACCTGGGAAATGGCAAGGGCTATGGCCAATGATGTGGTTTCTTTTGTAAGGCCAAATGTAGAGGAGCCTTACTTTAATATGGCCTGGAGCAGCACAGTAGATACAGCACATAGTGTTACTCATTTTGTAACTCATGATTTGGAGCATCATTTAATTGAGATTGCAGAAATCTTATTCTTCCTTCTTGGCGCCATGACTATAGTGGAAACTGTTGACCAGCATCAGGGATTTAAATTGATAACTGATAAAATCAAAACCACTAATAAGGTTAAGTTATTATGGATATTAAGTATACTTACTTTCTTCATGTCGGCAACACTAGATAACCTTACAACTACTATTGTTTTGGTTGCTTTATTGAGAAAGTTAATTGCCGATCAAAAAACCAGATGGTTCTTTGCAAGTATGGTTGTGTTAGCAGCTAATGCAGGTGGAGCATGGTCACCTATTGGAGACGTAACTACAATTATGTTATGGATTGGTGGTCAGGTAACGGCCCTAAATATTATCAAAGATGTGATATTCCCAAGTATAGTTACAATGGTAGTTCCACTTGTTGTTGTGTCATTTACAGTTAAAGGTAATGTTGAAAGACCGGTACTGGCAGCAGGAGAAGGAAGAGAGTTTACAACTGCTTTTGAAAGAAAACTATTATTAATCATGGGAGTTAGCGCATTATTGTTTGTTCCAGTTTTTAAAACTGTAACACATTTACCTCCCTATTTAGGAATGCTTTTCGGACTAGGAGTAATTTGGTTAGTAACAGAAGTTATGCACAGAAATAAGCCTCTTGAGGATAAAAGAAAACTTACTGTTATTGGTATACTTAAAAAGGTAGACGTACCAACAATTTTCTTCTTCCTCGGAATTTTATCTGCTGTGGCAGCATTACAATCCGTAGGTCATTTGGATGTTCTTGCGAAATATCTCGATAAAAATTTACAGAACATATATTTAATTAACCTTATCATTGGTGTACTTTCAGCAATTGTAGATAACGTGCCTCTTGTTGCAGGTGCCATGGGTATGTATCCAATAGCAGAAATGGGTGCCACAGGATATATGGCTGACTTTATGATAGATGGTAAATTCTGGCAGTTCTTAGCATATTGTGCCGGAACAGGTGGAAGTATTCTTATCATTGGTTCTGCTGCCGGTGTTGCAGCAATGGGACTGGAGAAAATAGATTTCATATGGTATATGAAGAAGATTAGTTTATTAGCCTTAATTGGTTATCTTGCAGGTGCAGCTGCATATTATGTGCAGATGACTTATATATTCTAAGAAATAATTATTATCAATTAAAACCTCCAAAAATTAATTTTGGAGGTTTTTTTATGCCCAAAATGGTATTTTACACTTATACTTTACGGTTAATAAGTTCATAACTTTGAATATGTCCAGATTAATATAGTTTTTAGTCTCAATCAATTATTACTTAATTAACAGATTGACTGTAATTTAAGCGGCGTTTATAATATGCTGATATCTAGTTATTTAGAAGGCTTATAAATATCATAATATTTAGATATTTAGATGTATTATTTTATGGTTTTACAGTAATGCTGTATAATTTTGCTGATCTAAAAATAAAATCTTAAAGTCATGTTTATATTTATGATAGTAGTGTTTGTTCTTGGCTATCTGATGATAGCACTGGAGCATCCACTTAAAATTGATAAGGCAGCATCTGCCTTATTATTAGGTTCTGTTATATGGACCGTTTACATTATGGGAGTTAGTGACATATTAAATCTGGGATTCAGCGATTCATGGCTGGGCTTCACGAAGAGTACAGATTTTGAAGAATTCACTACTAAATATCCTGATGCCAGTTTACTGGAACAAATGAAATATCATGTTATTGATAATGATATTGTAAGGCATCTGGGAGATATTTCACAAATTTTATTCTTCCTGCTTGGCGCTATGACTATAGTTGAAACCATTGACCAGCATCAGGGGTTTAAATTAATAACTGATAAAATTAATACAACCAATAAGGTTAAGTTGTTGTGGATCCTTAGCGTTCTTACATTCTTTATGTCGGCCTTACTGGATAACCTTACTACAACAATTGTTATGGTTGCCCTATTACGTAAGTTGATAGACGATAAGAAAACAAGATGGTTCTTTGCTAGTATGGTTGTGATTGCAGCAAATGCAGGTGGGGCATGGTCTCCTATAGGCGACGTAACTACAATTATGTTATGGATAGGAAAACAGGTTACTGCTGGAAACATAATTATGATGGTAATTATTC